>NZ_VLKE01000002.1 GCF_007830265.1 Micromonospora olivasterospora | reverse complement strand
GACGAGGCGCAGCCACTGCGCAAGTTGATGGAGAGGGGCGGGCGATGAGCCGGGCAGAGGACATCAGGGCGGCGCAGGAGTCGCTGGAAAGCCGCGACTGGTCCGACGCGGTGGTCGACGACACCCCGCCGACGACGAAGGGTGAGCATGTCCGCCCGGTACCCGAGCGACATCGCCGCCGGGTGATGGAGGACGCCGAGGCGCGGGGCGTGAAGCCGGGGGCGATCCTGCGGGAGATCGTGGAGGCGCACTACGCCACGCTCGACGCCGCCGGCGACGAGCCGATCACCGTGCGGCCCGCCGACGTCGTCCGCGCACTGGCCCAGGTTGCCCGGCGAGAGCGTCCCGCCGCCGCGTAGCACGATGTCGGACGCTGACCGTACGGTCTGACCATGCAGCAGGCGGAACGCTCCACCGCGCCCGGCCGCGCACCGATGCTCGTCGTGCGCTGGAAGGCCGGCAAGGTCCACGTCAGCCAGGACGGGATCAAGACATGGGTGCGGCGCCTGGTGCCTGCCGGCGCCACTCGCACCCTCCCGACGGTCGACTGGCACCAGCACACCAACTGCTACAAGGCCTCCCGGTAGTAAACAGCGAAAAATCAACGACAACGCTGGTCAGAGCAGGTGCCACAGGACAGCGGTGCTGCTCGCGCCGAGAGCCGGTTGACCAGCGTTACCGTTGTTTTCGGGCTGGAAGCTACGGCTAGGCCGGGCTGCGACGTGCTGACCGGGCAGCTCGGCCTGCACGCTGGGCTCGCCGGCGGCGGCCTGGTCATCGCCTTCTGACTCATCGCCAAGCGTTGACACCCTCTGCGATGATTCCTTCACGTTTTGTGTCGAGGGTGGAGGGGCGGTGGCGCGGCGGTGATGGGGCGTTCTCACGCGCTGTCCGGGGCGGTGGCCTGGCTGGGCGGCTGCGCGCTGGCGGCCGGGCTGGGGCACGGCCTGCGGTGGGCACCGTGGTGGTCGGCGCGGCCGTCACCGCTGGCGGGGCGCTGCTGCCCGACGTCGACCATCCCGGGTCGGTCATCGCCCGGTCGCTGGGTCCGGTGACCCGGCTGATCGCCCAAGGCACGGCCGCGGGCGCCGCAGCGCTGCGCGGGGCCTCCTGCCGCTGTTGCACGGGCCGGGGCGGGCATCGGGCGCTCACGCATACCCTGCTGTTCGCGGTGGTCACCGGCCTGCTGGTGTCGCTGCTGTGTTGGGTCGGCGGGGACGTCGCCGCGGCGGTGGTCGCCGGGCTGGCCACGGCCCTGGCCACGCGCGGGGCGCTGCGCAAGCGCACCCGAGGGGCGTACGGATCGGCGGCGGCCGGGCTGTTCGTCGGGGTGATGGCCGCAGCACTGCCCGGCCCGGTCGCTGGCTGGTGGTGGGTGGGTCTGCCCCTGGGACTCGGCTGCCTCGTCCATTCCCTCGGCGACGCGTTGACCTTCACCCGCGTGCCGCTGCTGTGGCCGATCCGGATCCGGGGCTGCCGGTGGGCGCCGCTGGGCATGTGGGCCCCGCTGCGCTTCCGCACCGGCTCGCCCGCCGAGCTGCTCCTGGTTGTCCCGGCCCGGTCAAGCCCCTGGAAGTGGTGTAACGGCTGATCTTTCGAGTTGTACTGGTTAGAAGGGTTGTGTTCCGGGCTGCTCAGGGGCGGGTTCGTTGGTTTCGGGTTGCCAGCGGTCGATGTCGTCGGGCCAGGCTGCGGGACGGCCGTGGCCGTCCCAGAAGCCGGTCTCGGTGCCGGTGGCGGCCAGGGCGGCGTTGAGCTTCTTGCGTTCGGCCGGGGTGGGGATGGTGTGGTCGCCGGTCACGTCGGTCATGCTGCGGTCTCCAGTTGGGGCAGGTCCGGACTCGTCGTGGTGGTTCTGGCGGTCTCGCGGGCCTTGGCGAGGATGTCGAGGGCGAAGTAGCGGCGGCCTTCGGTCCATTCGTCGTGTTGTTCGGCAAGGACGGCACCGACGAGGCGGATGACGGCGTCGCGGTCGGGGAAGATCCCGACGACGTCGGTGCGGCGGCGGATCTCCTTGTTGAGTCGTTCGTTGGGGTTGTTCGACCAGATCTGGCGCCAGATCTGTTGCGGGAAGCCGGTGAAGGCGAGCAGGTCGGCGCGGGCGTCGTCGAGGTGGGCGGCCACGGCCGGCAGCGACCTGCTGACCGAGTCGAGGAGTTTGTCGAACTGGGCGTGGACCGTAGCGGCGTCGACCTGGTCGTAGACCGAGTGCAGCACGGTCTTGACCGCCGGCCACGCGGACTTCGGACACACCGCCATCAGGTTCGCGGCGTAGTGCGTGCGGCACCTCTGCCAGGACGCGCCGGGCAGGTTCGCGGCGATCGCGTCGACCAGGCCGGCGTGGGCGTCGCTGGTGACCAGCAGGGTGCCGGTCAGGCCGCGGGCGACCATGTCGGCGAAGAACGCGTTCCATGCCTGCTTGGTCTCGCTTGTGGCGACCTTGACGCCGAGGACCTCGCGGTGGCCGTCGGCGTTGACGCCGGTCGCGACCAGCACGACCGCGTTGACGACCCGGCCCTGCTCGCGGACCTTCATGGTCAGCGCGTCGGCGGCCACGAACGTGAACGGCCCCGACTCGCTCAGCGGCCGGGTGCGGAACGCCGCGACCTGGGCGTCCAGGTCGGCGGCCATCCGCGAGACCTGTGACTTGGACAGGCTGGTGATGCCCAGCGACTGTACGAGTTTGTCCATGCGTCGGGTGGAGACGCCGAGCAGGTAGCAGGTCGCGACCACACTGACCAGCGCGGCCTCGGCCCGCTTACGCCGTTCGAGCAGCCACTCGGGGAAGTAGGAGCCCGACCGCAGTTTCGGGATGGCCACGTCGATCGTGCCGATGCGGGTGTCGAGCTCGCGGTGCCGGTAGCCGTTGCGGGAGTTGATCCGTTCCGGCGAGGCGATGCCGTACTCGGCGCCGCAGACCGCGTCGGCCTCCGCCGACAGCAGAGAGTTGATCACCGTGGACAGCAGGTGCCGCATCAGATCCGGTGACGCGTCGGTCAGTGCCTGGCCCAGCAGGCCGGCAGGGTCGATGATGTGAGGTGCGGTCATCGCGGTAGTCCCTTTCGAGAGTGCTGTCGAAGGTTCACTCGAAAGATCACGCGATGGCCGCGCTCTATGCCGGACAGGCTGTCCGGCGATCACGCCAACCGCGTTACACCACTATCAGGGACGCCACTCCCGGCCCTGATCCTGCTGGGTGCGGTCAGCACCTGGACGCTGCTCACCCCATAGCAACACCCCGGACTGTCGGCGCTCCGTGATATCCATGCATGCCGTTCGGTAGCGATTCGATCACGGAGGTGTCATGCCGTTCGTCAGTCCGCACAAGCGGGGCGGGAAGCCGGTACGCGGCTACTACCGCCTGAACTCGGTCTGGAACTTCTGGTTCGGGCTGATCCTGATGCTGTTCTTCTTCGCCTACGTCAGCAAGCACCAGTAGGCCTAGCCGTAGCTTCCAGCCCGAAATCAACGGTAACGCTGGTCAACCGGCTCTCGGCACGAGCAGCACCGCTGTCCTGCGGCACCTGCTCTGACCAGCGTTGTCGTTGATTTTTCGCAGTCGGGCGGGCGCCTCGGGCAGCTGGCCCGCATCATCGACCGCCGCTTTTGCCCCGCTTTGCCGGCGGCGGTTCCACAAGGCCAGCCGGCCCAAGCGCCTTGGTGGAAGTACATCCGCCAGCCCGTCTCAGTCAGGCGCCTCAGTGAACAGCGAAAAGGCCATTTCATTGCCCTTTGACTGGCATCTCGGTCGCACTCTTGATTCGCCGTGCCTGTTTGACCAACTGTGACGGGCCAGAGCGCGCCGCCAGCTCGTTGATCTCCGGGATCGTCCCACGGGCTCCGCACCGTTCCGCGCATTCGGCCGCGATCGTGAGTACGGCGGGAAGCCCGTGTGGCGCTTCGCCCGCCAGCAGAAGGGGAAGGGCGGCCGAGAGCACCGCCCACACCGTGGCGTACACGTTGGTGCGTACCACTCCCCGCAGCGCCACCACGATGCGCTGGAGCTTGAGCCGGCGCAGGCCGGCCAGCTCGGCGATGTCCCGGCCGAGCCGAGCCGCGTCGAGCTGACCGCGAGCGGCCAGGATGAGCATCGCGTCCACGGCGAACAGCTGCTCCTCCACGCGCCGTGCCCCGAGGCCGTACGCCAGGAGGAGGTGGGTCGCGGGGCCGGCCGGTCCGCCCGACTCGGCCAACGCGAGCAGTACGGGAGCGACCTCGCCGACGTTGTCGAACTCGGCCAGGTTCGCGAAGGACACCAGCATCCGCCCCGCGATGATCTCCCGGTGCTGGGGCAGGAGCGCCAACGCCTGCGGGGAGCACTCCCCACCGCTTCCGCACTTGCACGGGCTCCCGATGGGGTCATGCACACCGAGCAGAGAGCGGAACGGCTCGGGATAGTCCTCGTGCCCGGGAACGGCCTCGGTGCGAACCAGCACCCCGGGGCGGGGGGCCCTCCGGCTCAGCGGCTCGGTGTCGCGGGAGACGGCGGGATCGGGCAGCCCGCCCGAGGCGAGCCGGGCGGCGAGCCGCCGCCCCGCCGGAGACGTGAGCTTCGCAGCGGCCGCCACCGCCTCGGGCGGTACCTCCCGGTCGAGGCGCAGCAGGGCCTGGTCGAGGTCGGCGTGGCCGGGTTCGGTGCCAGAGCGCTCGTATGCGGCGAGCCGCGCCACCAGCTCCGACGCTTCGATGGTCCCCGTCGACCAGGTGGGCGTGGCCAGCAGGAACGGCAAAGGGCTATCGCTCAGCCGCGCCCCGATTTCGGCCGCGCGGATGAGGGGAACGGAACGGATCGCCGAGTGCGGACACTGGTGATCGAGGGCCCGGTAGCGGATGAAGGTCAGATCCTTCTCCGAGGCCGTACCCATGACGGACATGACGACGCAATAGAGCCAATTCCAGCCGCCGACGACGGCGGCACCGTACCCACCGTCCCCGCTCGCCGGTTGCCGCAGCTGTGCCACGACCGGTTCCAGAGCAGCCCGGAGGCCCGCCAGGTCAGCGTGGGCGTGCACCACGAGACCGTTCAGCGCTCGCTCCCACTGCGCTGGTGTGCCGCCGCCGCGCAGCAGGACGCCGACCTCCTCCGCAAGTTCTGCAGAGGTGAGCGGTGCCGGGTCAAGGCGCTCGGCGCTCGGCACGGGCGGCAGCGCGTCACCCTCGACGGCCAGGGCACCGGCACCCTCATCGGCGAAGGCGTGGCCGAATACCTCAGCCGCGCGTTTGCGCAGGTCAGGGCTGAGCTGCTCGGCGCTAGCCGCGAGCCCGGCCAGGACGGCGCCGGTCGCGTGCTCACGGTGGCGGACGACCAGAGCGAGAGCCTGCTCCTGGAGGCTGTGCTCCGCATGGCTGAAGGCTACGGCGGCTGCGGGAAGCAACTCGTCCGTGCGTGCCCCGCCACGCTTCATCGCCTTGTCGAGCATGGTCAGCTGGGCCCGCACGATCTTCTTCTCCGGCCGGAACAGGGCGGCCCGCGATGCCTCGACCAGGTGCTCGCTCTCCAGGCAGCCCGCCTCATCGAGCCCGGCGAGCACCTCCTGGGCACGTGCCACCGCCAGCGCGTGGGCGTCGGGCACCATCCGCACCCAGGTGAGCGTGTGCGCCGCCCGCTCGTCCTCGGTCAGGTCCAGGGCGGTCAGCAGGGCGAGGAAGCCCTTCACAAGGCCGAGTCGGCCACCGCGCAGCAGCCGTGAAAGGCAGCCGTCGATCAGCATCTCGCGGCTGAGCCGTCCCTCCTCGGCAAGCCCGGCGAGCGCCTCCGGCCATCCGGGGTCGTCCGCCCGGCTGTACTGGAAGTCCGAGCCGGCCTCCGGTACCTCGAAGAGCCGGGGGACCATCACCGCCAGGAACGGGTCGTCCCGGAGTCTGTCCTTGACCGTCATGCCACGGACCGGGATGCTGCGCTCCCAGCCGAGGACGAAGCCGTCCGTCGTGGGAGGCTCGCAGCCCGCGGCGTGCACCAACTGCGCGATCAGCGGGTACTCCTCCTCCGCGACGGTGCGGCGCTCCGCCAGCCGGTGCGCCAGCTGGCCCAGCCATTCGGGGTCGCGGTCACCCAGCGCTTCGAGGACCGGTGAGGGATCTCTGCTGGCCCACCGCAGATCGCCGCTGGCGAGCCACTGGGCCGCCGCCGCCGTGCCGGTACAGCACCCCGCCCCGGCCAACAACAGCGCCGCGCGTATGGCCCAGTGCCCGTCGTCCCGATTGTTCCGCGTGGTCGCGCGCCACGACTTGAGCACCGGCAGGCACGTGCGCCGCTCGGCGGCGGTGAGCGTGCCGACTAGCTCGGGGACCGCCTCGGCACGACCCACGCGCACGACGTGCAGCAGCTCGCGCATACCCTCGGTAGCCCCGTGGGGGATGTCGTAGGTGAGGGGTCCGCTCATCAGGTGGCTCCGGTGGAAGTGGCAGTCGTGTTCTGGGCAGCGTCGGTCGTACGGTGTGACGCCGCCCGGCGGACGATGCGGACGGCGAGGGCGTGCTTGCACGGTCCGCGGCCGCCGCGGTATTCGGCCCACCAGCGGCAGGTACAGGTCAGGCGCCCATCGGCGGACCTGACCCGGTGGACGTGGTCGTCGAGGGTGACCGTCGCCAGCTCACCGTCGAGGCGTACCGCGCCCGCCTCGACCAGGGCGTGGGCGGCGCGAAGCCGGGGGTTGTGGCGCTCGGCACGCCCGGTGTCGTACGGCAGCTCCCGGTGGAAGTACGCCGCCTCCGCCACGTCGTAGCCGATGCGCCCGGCCGTGCCGAGGCGGGTGAGCGCCGACCGTACCCGCCGTGGGGTGAGCCCGGACTGCGCGGCCAGGTCGGCGATGTCGACGACGGGATCCCAGGCGAGCAGCACCGACACCAGCTCGGCGTCCTCGGCCGACTCCTCCGCCACCAGGGCGTCCAGGACGCTGCCCTCGCCGGAGAAGCCCCGTGACGCGTCCGGTGACAGGGTGAGGGTGAGGCGCATCCCGGGGAGCCCCACCTCCCACGCGCTCGCCACGGGGCTGCTGCCCGCTGTGACGGTCGGACCGTGGAGCCGCAGGCCCGTCGCATGGCGCAGCACCCGGGTCAGCACGGCGAGCCGTTCCGGACCCGGCAGGCAGACCGCGCCGGGGACCGGCCGGGCGGTGGCGCGCAGCGATCGGCCCGCGGGGACGACCCAGCGCGCTGCCCGCGACACGCCGCGGGAGGCTCCGGCACGTGGCAGCGATCGGAGGAAGCTTGCGGCCTCGGCCGCGGAGAGCTCGGCGCGCAGGTCGAAGCCGGAGGCGATCACCTGTGTCTCGGCGAGGCCGCGCAGCCAGCGGTCGGGCAGCGGCACCTTCTTCTCGACCACCGGCCCGTCGAAGGTGGTGACGGCCAGTTCGTCGGGCCCGACTTCCAGAAGGAGCGGATCGGTCGGGCCCACGCGGGTCAGGGCTTGCCGGAGCGGGATGTTCACATCGACGTTGGTCGTGCCGTGTCCAATGTCGTCGCCGTCGAGGGCGTCGCCCAGCAGGTCGAGCCGCGCGTACACGCCGCAGCAGCCGGAGAACGACTCGAACCGCAGCCGGTCCCCGTTCCCGGTGACCACCGGGTCAAGCCATGCGGGGCGCAGCGGCTGGTGGTAGCGGGCGGCGGCGACGTCCGCGACGCACAGCAGGCCGGCCGCGGCGACCTGTGGAGAGGTTAGGAAGCCGTGGAAGAAAGTCGGATGGGCTTCCTGCCCCGCCGGTGTGGCGCCGCCGGAGGTCTGGAGACTGAGTGTGCCGCCCTCCGCGGTGCGGTGCACCGCGGAGGGGCGTAGATAGGCATACGTCTGCGCGGCCTGCGTCATGCCCCAAAGGCTAGACGCCACCGCTGACAACGCTTGAGCTGCACATCTCATCGCCAGGCCCTGCACCCTGCTACCCCCACCCGGCCGTACCTGGCCGAGTAGGAATGACCCAGGAACCGCCGCTGCCGGTGGAACCTGGAACCGCTAGTACGGGCCTAGATCAACTGCTGAGCGTTGTTTCTGGTCTGGAAACTACGGCTGGGCCGATACCCGAGCGGCATCGCCCGGCGGGTGATGGAGGACGCGGCGGCCCGCGGAGTGAAAACGGGGGCGATCCTGCGGGAAATTGTGGAGGCGCACTACCGCCACGCTCGACGCCGTCGGCGATGAGCTAATCACCGTGCGGCCCCGCCGACGTCGTCCGCGCGCTGGCCCAGATTGCCCGCCGAGAGCGTCCCGCCGCCGAGCAAGGCAATGTCAGAAGCTGAACACCAAGCCGATGGCAGGCAAGAGCCTGCGCGACGCTGGCCTCCGGGCCAGCGCCCCGGTCACTGATTCGGCATGTAGTTGATCGGCAGGCCTTCGCCGTAGCGATGCCCCTCCCCGGTCAGAATCTGCGCCCCGTGCTCCAGCGACGCCAGCACCGTCGTGGCCAGGTCGACCCGACTGGTCACCCCCAGCCAGTACGACAGCTCCAACCAGTCCTCGCCCCACGTGGGCAGCACCGCGCAGGCATCCATCGCCAGCAGCGTGTGGAGGTCTTTCCGGTCCTTCGAATCGGTCACCAGCTTCAAGGCCTCAGCCACGGTGACAGCGGTGACGCCGAAGCGCTGCCGGTCGGTAATGACCTCGCCTACTGGCTCCACGGCGTGGATCGACCCCGCCACGTACGCCAGCAGCGCCGAGCGATCCAGCACGAGCGTGACCGGGGGCAGTTCGTCCTCGGGGGTCACGCGGCCGACGCCGACTGGTCCCCGCCGGCCTGCTCCTGCTCCATGTGCTGGCGGACCCGCTCGCGGACCGCCGCGAATCGCTCCGCCGGCCACTCGGCCTGCACCGCGTACCGGCGCGCGCGGGCGGCGGCCATGCCCTCCGAGGTCAGCGTCACCCCGCGGCGAGCCTGCTCGTCACGGAACTGCTCCCACGCCCTCTGGGCGCGCACGGCCCCGGTCACGTAGGCGCTCGCCTTGCCCGGGCCCTGCTGCTCCAACGTCTCAGCTACATCCTGAGGGACGGAGATCGACAGCTTCTTCACCGTGGTCATACCGATCAGCGTACTCCGGTAGTACCGTCCCCGTGCCAGCAACACGGGAGCAAGTTCGCAGATCCCGCACTGCGTCGAGGGCGAAGATCTGGAACAACAAGTACGCCGGGGGCCGACCGCGGTGGCCACGGGTGCGGGCCGTGTTGAATGGCGGGATGCTCGTCAACCCCCTGCCCGGCACCGAGCGCACGGTGCTCGACTCCGCCCTCGACTACCTGCTCAACAAGCTGCACAACGTCGTCGGAGGCGGCGGCGGGACCGTGGCCATCGAGCGGGCGTTCACGTACATCGAGTGGGTGCACGAGGCACGTCGACGGCTCTACAACCTGATCCGGCCCGCCGAGCTGGAGCAGCTCCTCGGGCTGCGCAGCTACGAGACCATCCTCGCGGCCACAGTCCCTTTCGGGAGCCCGGGAGGGGGAGCCGGTCCTCAACGGCCTGATCTCCACCGAACTCACCGAACGGGTCACCGTCTTCGAGCAGGCCATCCGCAACCTCAAGGAGCGCGTCGACCAGCTCCACCGCGCCGGCATCCTGGTCGTGCTCGACACCAACGTCTATCTGCACTACCCGCAGGAGCTGCACGAGATCGACCTGCGGCAGGACCTCGGGCTGCGCGAAGAACCATCCACATCCTGGTGCCGATGGCCGTCGTCGACGAGCTGGACGGCAAGAAGCAGCACCAGAACAAGGACACTCGGCGCCGAGCCCGGATGGTCACGGCCAAGATCGAGCAGGTGGTCCGGGACGGCGGCCGGCTCCGCGAGCAGGACTAATCACCACTGGGCAGCGGTGGCATCCCGCGTGGCGAGATCACCTTGGACGTCGTCTTCGACCCGCCAGGGCACACCCGGCTGTCGATCACCGATGACGAGATCGTCGACCGTGCCGCGGCCCTCCAGACCCTGGCTGGTCGCCGCGTCCGCCTGCTCACCTACGACACCGGCATGGCCATGCGAGGGCGCAACGCCGGCCTGACCGTGCACAAGCTCCAGCACTCCAGGACCGACGACGGGAAGTAGCTGGGCACCGCGCCGGCCAGCCCTCTACCGGCCCGGCGCTTCGGCGGTCACGTCTGCGGCCGCGGACCGCGGCGGTGCCGGTCGCGCCTCAGCCGGCCTGCCCGCCGCCGTGGCGTCGGTGACGGCGGCCGCGGTCGACTGGGGGAATGCCTGGGCCGCGAGCTTCGCCGCGTGCACGTCGCGATCACCGGGTCCGGCAGACGTCTGGCCGGCCTCGGGGCGGTCGCCGCGAGCGTCCTCCCCCCTGTCGCCGCCCGTCTCCCGCCATTCACCGTCCAGCGTGACGGCGGGACGATCCCCGTCGCCCTGGACGGTGCCGTCGGTCCGAGCCGCTCCGGCGCCCTGCTCGGTGGCGTAGTCGTCGACCACCCGGAACGCGTACGCAGCGGGCGTGTGGGCCCGGTCGACAAATCCCGGCACCTGCCGCAGCAGGTCGCGCACATCGTGCCCGGCGCGCTCCAGTTGGTCGAGCTTGTAGGCCAGCGCCGGCCACGCCGCCGAGGCGATGACCCGCTCCGCTCGGTCGGCGGACCACACCTCCCGTACGTGCACCGCCATCGCCTCCTGGCGCTCCTGGGCGGTGCGGCGCCGCTCTCCGGCATCAGGCCGGGCCCCCGCCGGTGGGACCTCTGACGGCCGGTCGACGTCGTCCACGGCGGCGCGGTCGAGCTGGTCGGACAGCCATGCCTCGTCCCCCGGCCGGGCGCCGGTCTGCGGGTCGACGTGGACGCCGCGTTCGGCGAGCCGCACCACGATGACCTGCTGGGCGGCCTGGGCGCGCGGGTCAACGGCCGCCCACTCGGCGCTGGCGCGCCAGGCCCGCGCGATGTCCTCGGCCGACGCCTGCCGCCACCACGACGGCCGGGTCGCTGGCCGCCACACGGTCGCGCCGGCCTGCTGGGCCGCGCGCACCTGGGCGCGGATGCGGCGGGCCTGCTCCTCGCTGGCGCGGGCGGCGCGTTGCAGCTGGGCAATCCGGATCTCGATGGCCGCCTGCGCCAGTTGGCCAGCGGCCTGGATCGCGGCGGTGACCGCCGCGGTGGCCCGCTGGTGGATCTCGGCCATCTCGTTGTCGGGCACTAGCTCGTCCTCCTCAACGCTGCGGATCGCGCTCGACCGTGGGGTCGACGCGGGGCCGGACCGGGCCCGGCACGGTGTGGACCGGCGGCTGCGGCGGCCCGCCCTGGTTCGGCACATGCCCCTGGTCGACGTGCTGGGCGCCGGACTGGAGCAGGGGCATCAGGTGCGCGGCGGCAGCAGCAGCGGCGCCAGCGGCGTGGGCTTGTTGCTGCGCGGCGCGCAGCTCGGCCAGCGCCACGACCAGGCGGGCCGCCTGGACGACCACGGCGAGCAGGACGGCCGCCTCACCGCCGTCGCGGGCGTGTCCGGCGACCAGCAGCGCGTCCGCGACGCGACCCAACTCCCGAGCCACCGACGACGCCGCCGGCGCCGGCGCGCGACGCGGCGGGCCGCCGCCCGGGCCAGGGCGTCGGCGGCCCGGCTCATCGGACCCTGGCCTGATGGTTCGGTGGCCGCCGCCACCCGTGCCAGTAGCTCGGCGCTGGCCCGCGCCACCGCTGGCCACTGCGGCGAGTCGGGCGCCACCCCGGCCAGCCGTCCGCTGATCGCCTCCAGTGCGGCGGCCGATGATCGCCACACCGCCATCCGGTCCTCGCCACGCAGGTTCGATTCCGTGGAATCCGCTGCCTTCCACTGGCCGACCGGGGGCCGCTCGGCCTCGGGCCACCGCGTGCGGACCTGGGGCAGGCTGAGGTCGCCGTCCAGGCTGCGCCCGGCGTACCAGGTCGGCGTGCCCGCCCCGGTCGGCCGCAGTGCGACGGCGTACCCGACCACCTGGTTCGGGTCCTTCGTCGAGGTCCGCGGGGCGACCAGCAGCCCCGCGCCCTTCATTCGTGCGACCCACTCGGCCTCACTTCGGGCGCCGGCCAGCGCCGCACGGACCTGGCGGCGCAGCTGTTCCCGGTCCGGCGCCTGGCCGCTGCGCCGGGCCCGGTCGACCTCCGGCCGGTTCAGCTCCGGGCGCTTCGTCGCCCCACTCCGGCCAGGCGTCCACTTGCCGAGCCCGAACTCGTCCTCCAGGAGATCGGCGACCTGCTGGCTGCGCCGCTTGTCCTGCCGCAGCCACACCGGCGCCCCGTCCTCGGTGGCCAGGGTGACGACCAGGTGCACGTGGTCATTGCCCTTGGCCGACAGGCCGTGCCGCACCGCGATCCACCGGCACCCGGCCCGCTCCGCGTCGCCGGTGAAGCCCATCTCGGCCACGAACCGGCCCGCGATCCGCGACCAGGTCGCGTCGTCGAGCTGCCCCTCCTGTGCGGGCAGGCTCAGCGAGCACTGCCACACGTACTGCTGCACCCCGCGCTCGCCGGCGGCGATCTGCGGCGCGTCCAGCCGGGCCGCCAGCTCCTCCAGCGACCACCCGCCACCCTCACGGTCGCGGCGATCGGGGGCGAGCAGCGCCACGTCGTCGTACCCGGCGACCAGGTGCGGATTGACGTGTTCCTCGGCCTTCCCGGGACCCCACAGGTACTCCAGCAGACCGCGTACCCGGCTGCCGTAGGTCACCTTCGGGATCATCGGCGGCCAGTCTGCGCGGCGGCGATCGCGGTGACGAGGTCGTCGGCGCGCGCCGCCACTCTCGCCAGGTACGCCGCCGCGGCGGCCAGGTCCCCGGCCGGCTCTCCGGTGGAGTGCAGCCGCGCTACGGCCTGGTTCAGGTTGTGCGCCGCACCCCGCACCTGTCGGTGCACGCCCATCAGCTCGACCAGCAACGGTCCCGTCTCCGCAGCGCCGTCCGGACCGGCAGGGGCGGGCACGAGCGGCGCCGATCCGACCTCCGCCAGGTACGCCGAGGTGGCCATCCGGGCCGCCGCCGCGTTCGCCTCGACCGCCGCCATCTCCGCCTCGGACAGCCGCACGGTCACCCGATGCACGCGCGGATCGTCGTCGCTGTGAGCACGCCGCCGGCGCTGGCTCGCACCGAACCGGACCACCCCAACCTGCGCCGGATCACCCACGTCGACCACCCTCCCGGCGGACGCCGCCCGCCGTGTATCGGCCGGCCGCAACGCGGCCCGTCTGACCAAAAGTCAGACTTTTACTCCAACTTGCTCCGACGAAGGCGGCCGGTCGCGTGTGCGCGACCGGCCGCGTGGTCGCGGACCCGAGCGCACCTGACGACGCGCACCACGAGACGGCCTCGTGGTGGCCCGGCACGGCCGGTCGCCAGCGCCCAGCGTCAACGACGCGGCGCGGCGCTGTGCGACGTGCCGGTGGCACGTCCGTGCTCCTGGTCGACGTCCTCGGCGGACACTGACGGCGCCCTCGGCGGTCACCAGCGGGGGCGCAAGGGTGGGCCCACGAGGATCGATCTTGACCGCTAGGCTCGGCGTCCACATCCACCAGACCGGAGCATCCAGGGAGAGGATCCCATGGCCGAACAGTCCGCCAAGGCCGTCCGTACCGAGACCGAGCGGGCCGCGCTGCAACTGCTGCGTGAGCGCGCGAACCTGGTCGGCGAAGCTGCTACCGCCCGCCACGACCGCGACCAGCTCGTCAACGCGCTGCGTGAGGCCAACGCCCGCTACGCCGCCCGCTACGCCGACGCCGTCGCCGGCGGCTGGACCGCCGACGACCTGGCCAAGCTCGGCCTGGATGCACCGGAGTCGTCCAGCACGTCCAGGCGGCGCCGCGCACCTCGGCAGGCGCAACCCGTGCAGAATCGGCCGGACGAGCTGGTGACGCCGACCGACGTCCCGGCGCAGACGTAGCGGCCACGCCCACGTCACGATGACGGCCTCCCCAGCTTCGGCGAGGGAGGCCGTCATCGTGTGGGCGCCGGTCATGACCTGATCCCGAGCGGCACGCCGCGGGCCCGCATCCACGGTTCCGGGTCGACCGCGTTGCCGCCGTTGGCGTGGTACGGCCCGGGCGGAACGTTCAGGTGCACCTCGAAGTGCAGGTGCGGCCCGGAGCTGCCGCCGCTGTTGCCCACGAACCCGATGACCGTACCGGCCGTGACCCGCTGGCCAATGGACACCTCGGGGCGCTGGATCATGTGGCAGTAACGGGTGACGATGCCGCCCGGATGGCGGATATCGACGTACCACCCGCACCCGCGCTGACTGGTGTTCCCGTCGCGGTCGCAGGTGGTGTACCAGTCGCACTTGACCTGCTCCACCACGCCCGTCGACGCCGCGCGGATCGCGTCGCCGCGCACATCGGCCTTCGACATGTCCACACCGGCATGCAGCCGACCGCCACGCTGACCGAAGGGACTGACGATAGTGGCCCGGATCGGCTGCACCCAGCCGCCCGGACCTACCGGCACCGGCCCCAGGTCATCGGTACCGCACGGGGCGCTCGGCGCACCACCGCCGATGTCGCCGATGTTGGGCAGGCCGAGCACCCTCGCGGCGAGCTGCTCGGCGTCGTCCTCCCACTTCTGGTACTCCTCCGGGTAGCCGGAGCGCTGCACCGCCTGCGCCGCGTCAGTCAACCGCATGCGCTCCCAGCCGTCGACGCGCAACAGCACCTCGTAGAACTTCCCCGCGGCGTAGGTGGGCGTCATCCGCTCACGCACACTGCCCCACCCGGGGCGCTGCTGGAACAGCCCGACCGAGTCGTGGTCGCGGCCCACGCCCTCATGCGGCAGGGTCAGCGACTCAGGCACGTTGGCGTTGGCCAGGTTGCGCAGCGTGGACTCCTGCATCGCGGTCGCCAGCGCGATGACGTAACCGCGCGGCGGCACCTGACGCTGCCGCCCGACGGCGACGATGGTGGCGGCGTTCGTCGTCTCGGCGCCGCCCCACGCACCGGCGCCCGGAATCGGCGACGACCCGGGCAGGGACGGCACCTCGCACGCCGCCGCTTCCGCCTGCGCCAGGCCGAACATCACCAACGGCAAACCCACGGTGCCGCCGCACACCAACAAAACCACCGCCAGCACCGCCACGCCCAGCGCGACCGATCGACGGTTCATCGGCTCACCGACCGGATGAAGTCGTTCCCCGTCACCACCCACCGCCCACCAACACCGGCGAGCGTCACGGTCAGCGTCCCCGCGTCGGTCGCTACCTCGTACACCGCCGCGCCGCCCTTCGGCGCCCGCTTCGCCACCGGTCGGCCCGTCACCCGCGTCGCCGGCACCCGCGCCGGCTCGACGGTACGCAGCGCACGAGCGAACCCCTCGTCGCAGACCACCGCGATCCCCCGCCACCACGCCTCGGCCGGCAGGTCGGGACGCGCCCACGCCGCAGCGAACGCCGCAGCGACGGGCGCCGCCTGCCCCGCCGACGGCGGGGCTGCAGGCGCCCCGTCATCGTGGTCGTCCCCGCCCGGCAGCTCCCCCGTCGGGGACGGATCGCCGTCCCCGGCACCGGCCGTCGGATAGACCGGGCCGCTGCGCTGCGGTGCCGGTGTGCCCGGATCGCCGGTGGGTGCGCAACCGACTGTGCACACCATGGCGAGAACAATGCCAGCGGCGAGCCGTGCCGGCCGATCCAGGTGGTCGATGCGCGCCAACGTGCGCGCCCTGCGTGCCATTCGACGCCTCCCCCGTGCTGCCTTTCGCGTCCTATCGCGGCAGAGCAATCACCATAGATCCATTCGGAAACGCAGTGCTACTGTCGGGTGCTCGTCAGGTGACCTTGAAAGGCGGGGGAGGCATCGGATGGCGAGAAGCCCCTATGCGTGCCGGCGGAGCCGCGGGTGAAGGCAGCAGCTGTCCCAGCCTCCCGCACGCGCCCCGGCCCCGCCCCGGCGATGCCCTTCGCGATAATTCCGCAGAATCTCGGCGACTGGCCGCCGGTGTGGTGGGTCGGATGTCACGGCGGCGCCGGAACGAGCACCCTGGCACGGCTGGTCGGCTTCGGGGTCGACTTCGGCAGCAAAGGCTGGCCCCTGGTGACACCGGCGATGCCGCCGACCCACGTGGTCCTCGTCTGCCGAGCATCCGCAGCGGGCACCTGGGCGGCGACCGGCGCCATCGAGCAATGGCGCAGCACCCCAGGCATGCACAGCCTGACGAAGGTGCTCGGCGTGGTCGCGGTCGCCGCCTCACCCCGGAAGCCGCCGCGCATCGCCACCGAACGACTGCAACTGCTACGCGGATGGGCACCCGAGGTCTGGCGCGTCGGCTGGGTCGACGCGCTGCTCGCCGCCGACGACCCCCGGGACGTCGGCGCTTCCCCCGACGTCGAAGCACTGCGCACCACGATCTGGAAAAAGGTGGGCGCAACCCGGGAAGGGAAACGATGACCCCGATCGAATATATCGACCAGCTTCAGCAGGCCCTGGCGGCGGCGCCGAGCCCAAGCGGTGGCCCGGTCGTGCCGGACCCCGGAAGCGGCGTGGCACCACCGGAGGTGGCGGACAAAGTGCTCACGATCCTGCAGTGGATCGCCTACCTGGCCACCGCCGCCTGCGTCGGCGGGCTGCTCTACACCGCAGCGAAGATGGCCCTGGCGCACCGCCGCGGTGACGACACCAACGTCTCCCAACTCGGCTGGGTGTTCGCCGCCTGCCTGCTCATCGGAAGCGCGTCCGCGATCGTCTCCGCACTGATCTAGGAGGAACGCCAATGCCGCGCTCGTCTGCCCCCCCGGACTTCGCCGACCGTCCGCCGTGGACGCGGCCCGGCTTCATCGCCTCCGCAGCTCTGCTCCTGGTCATCGTCATCGTCGGGGTGCTGATCGCCGCGCTCTCTCTGGGAGACGACAGCAACGACACCGCCGACAGCACGCCCCCGGTGAACCCGGCACCTGCGGGGAGCAGCCCGGATCAGGCGCTACCCACCACCGTGCCGACCACCGCGCCAGACGATGTGACCTGGCATCTGGTAGGCCAAGTGGCGGTGCCGAGCAGCGACACTGCCGGGCCGAGAACTACCTCGGGTGGTGTCGCTTCCGGATACGCGCACACGCCAGTCGGTGCGCTAATCGCCGCCGCGCAGATCAGCATTCGGGCCTCATACTCCGCTGGCCGGGCATCGTGGGAACCCACCATCGAGAGGCAGCTCGTGCCCAGCGCCGACCGCGACCGGCTGCTGTCGACCCTAAAGGAATCCGACGCCGCTGGGGAGAGCGCTGCCCAGCCCGGCGAACTCAGCCAGATCGCCGGGTTCAGCTACCAGTCCTACACCCCCGACACGGCCGTGATCGGGCTCGCGCTCCGGGCACCCGCCGGCAACTCGCGCTACCACATCGTCACGCTTAGCCTGCTGTGGCGCGACGACGACTGGCGGCTCGTCGCCCCGCCCGGCGGCGCATGGACTTCACTAAGTCGCCCCGCCCCCGACCTGACCGGCGTCGTCGAATGGGGCGCTCGCTAATGTGCAACCCGCTCATTGACGTGGGCTGCACGGTCCCCGGCGCGATCGCAACTTACGGCATTCAGCAGTACCTCGACGGGCTGGCCGAGCAGTCGGGGAAGACCGCAGCGGAAGTGCTCCAGATCCTGGTCACCGGGTGGCTGAACATCCCCACCCCGCAGGTGTCCGAAACGTCCGGGGTGGTGCAGCACCTACGCGCGTACACCGGGTGGGCGGTCGCCGCAGTCGCCGTCGGTTCGGTGCTGGTCGCGGCGATCAAGCTGGCGCTGGAGCGCAACGGCCGTGAGGCCGGCACCCTCGCCAAGAACCTGGTGCTGCTGGCCGTGCTCGCCGTCGCCGGGGTGCCAGCGGTACAACTGCTGCTCAGCATCGGCGACTCCTACGCCGACTGGATCCTCAACGCCGCCGCCAACCGCGACCTCGGCAAACGGTTCATGCAACTCGCCCCCGCCACCGCGACATCCAGCCTGACGGCGCTCATGACGATCGGCATCTCGCTGATGGTCATTCTGGCGTCATTGGTGCAGTTGGTGCTGCTGCTGGCCCGCAACGTCGTGTTGCTGCTGCTTGCCGGGTTGCTGCCGCTGGCCGGCGCGGCGGGCGGCCAGTTACGCAACCGGTACCTCACCTGGCTACTCGCCCTGCTGCTGTACAAGCCGGCCGCGGCCACGATCTACGCCACGGTGTTCTGGCTCATCGGCGAGGGGAAAACCCTCACCGACATCCTGACCGGCCTGGTCGGGTTCTGCATGGCACTCGTCGCGCTGCCCGCCCTGATGCGGCTCATCGCTCCGGCGGTGTCGACGCTGTCCAGCGGCGGGGGTGGCACCGTCCTCGCGGCCGCATCCGCAGCCGGGCAGGTCGCCTCCGGCGCCGTGCGCCTCGCCGGATCGGGCGGCCGCAGCGGCGGCACGCAGTCCAAAGGCGGTCAGGGACGGCCGGTCGGCGCGAGCACCAGCACAGACCCCCCATACCCGCCCTCGCGACCATCCGGCGGCTCAGGTCCTGCTACGGGCGGAACCGGCACCACGGCAGGGTCCGGAACGGCCGGCGTAGGTGCGGCCATGTCGGGAGTTGGAGCTGGTGCTTCCAGCTCTGCCGGTGGTGCGGGCGTGGGAGCAGGAGCTGCTGCGGGCGGGACGGTCGGGCTCGCCGCCAGCACCATGGACAAAGCGGCGAAGGCCGGGCCGGCGACGGTACGCAAGGTCGGCGGGGCCTCCGGAGCGGCGACGGATGAGGGGTCATGAGCACCGGGGTACGGGAACGGGCCAGCGAGCAGCGCACCTACGGCAACTGGCGGCTCGGCCGCGGTGCCGGCCTGTTCGGGCTCGGCCCGGCCGGCACCATCGCCGCGTTCCTGGTCATGGTGCTCGCCGCCGTGATGCTGTCGGTGTCCACCCTCGCGGCGTTGATCACCACGATAACCGGCCTGATAGTCCTCACGCCGCTGGCGATCCGCGTCAACGGGCGCACCGGGTTCCAGGTCATCACCGCCCGGGTGGCGTGGTGGCTGGCCCGGTCCCGCCGTCACCACGTCTACGTCTCCGGGGTCGCGTCCCGCGTCGCCGCCGCCCACCAACTGCCCGGGGTGCTGGCCCGCTCCGAGGTGTACGAGGTGGAGACCGGCCGCTCCGGGGTCGTCGCCGTCGTCGTGGTGCCGCAGAGCCGGCACTACACCGTCACCCTGCGGTGCGCGCCAGAGGGAATGGACCTGGTCGACCAAGCGGTCATCGACGCCCGCGTCGGGCACCTGGCGTCCTGGCTGGCGGCGCTGTCCCGCGAGCCGCAGCTAGTCCAGGCGCAGGTCACCGTCGAGACCACCCCGGATCCCGGCACCCGGCTGGCCGCCGAGGTGGCCGCCACCTCCCGGCCCGACGCGCCGGCTCTGGCCCTGCAGGTCCTCGACGACGTCGTCCAGTCCTACCCCGCCGGTTCGGCGACCGTGGACACCCGCGTGTCGCTGACCTACACCGCCCCACCCGGCCGGTCGATGTCCCACGAGGACGTCTGCCGGGAGGTCGCCGCCCGGCTGCCGCACCTGCACGCCGGCCTCACCGGCGCCACCGGCGCCGGGATCGTGCCAATGGCCACGCGCAGCCTCGCCGGCATGGTCCGCGCCGCGTACGACCCGGCCGCAGCCCTGGACCTCGCCCGGGACCCCCAACTCACCCCAGACTGGACGCAGGCCGGCCCGGTAGCCACCCGGGAGAGCTGGGACTTCTACCGGCACGACTCCGGGATCTCGCGCACCTGGTGCATGGTCGAAGCCCCCCGAGGACTGGTGTACTCGCGGCTGTTCGCCCGGCTGACCGACCCGGACCCGCAACTGCTGCGCAAACGGGTCACCATGATCTACCGGCCGTACTCCCCCGGCGAGGCGGCCCGGCTGGTCGAGTCCGACAAGCGCGACGCCCGCTTCCTCGCCGGCAAGAAGCACCGGCCCAGCGCCCGAGACCTGACCGATCTCGCCGCCGCTGAACAGGCCGCGGAGGAAGAGGCCGCCGGCGCCGGCGTCACCCGGTTCACCGTGCTGGTCACCGCCACCGTCGCCGACGAAAAGCACCTCGACGAGGCCAGCGGCATCATCGAGGCCCGCGCCGGCGAAGCACGCCTGGTGCTGCGGCCGATGTACGGCTGCCAGGCCGCCGGATTCGCCGCCGGCCTGCCCGCCGGCGTGGTCCTGCCCACCCACGCCACGATCCCCTTCTAGGACGCCGGCATGACCACCGCACCCCACACCCCCCGCCCACCGGGTCGACCAGCCCGCCGGCCCGGCCGACTTGGCTACACCGGGCCCGGCGGCGGCGCCTGGTCCTACATCGAGCCGCCCACCGAATACCGGGGCACCACCGTCCAGGTCTGCGGGCTGTTCCCGTTCGGCACCGGCGCGTCGACGCCGATGATCGGCGTGCCGGTCGGCCGGCACCTCTACACCGGCTCGGCGGTCTGCTTCGACCCGATCTCCTGGTACACCCGCGCCCGGCTGATCAACAACCCGTCGGTGTGGATCGAGGGTGAGCCCGGCATGGGCAAGTCCACGGCGGTGCGCCGGATGGTCCTCGGGCTGACCGCCCAGGGCGTCACGCCGCTGATCCTCGGCGACCTCAAGCCCGACTACGCCGAACTGGTCCGCGCGCTCGGCGGGCAGGTGCTGCGGGTCGGGCCGGGCCTGGACCGGATCAACCCCCTCGACGCCGGCCCGTGGCGGCAGGTCCTCGACCGGGTCGACGAGCGCACCGGCGCCGTGGTGCGGGCCGCGGTCACCGACCGGCGGCTGAACATGCTGGTCGCCCTGGCCACCCTGATCCGCCGCGGGCCCGTCAACTCCGACGAGACCACCGTCCTGGCCGCCGCGCTGCGCTACCTCGCCGAACGCGAGACCGACACCCAGCCGGTGCTCTCCGACGTCCTGAACGTCATCCGCGACGCCCCGCCGCAGGTCCGGGCGGTCACCCTGTGGCAGACCGACCAGGATCTGCCCCGGTTCCGGGAGGAAACCGCCAGCCTGCACCGCACGCTGCTGGCGCTGCTGCACGGCCCGCTCGGCGGCACCTTCGAGGGGCAGACCACCACCGCGATCCGGCTCGACACCCCGGCCGTGTGCGTGGACATCTCCGGCATCGACGACACCGACGAGCTGCGCACCGCCGCCACTCTGCTGTCGACCTGGTCCTACGGCTTCGCCCAGGTGGAGGCGGCGCACCTGATGGCCGACCTCGGCCTGGCCCCCGCCCGGACCTTCTTCACCGTCCTCGACGAGCTGTGGCGGGCGCTGCGCGTCGGGCACGGCCTGGTCGACCGCGCCGACGGCCTGACCCGGCTCAACCGGCAGAAGGGCACCGGCACCGCGTTCATCACCCACTCGTTGGCCGACCTGGAAGCCCTGCCCACCGCCCACGACCGGGCCAAAGCGAGAGGCTTCGCCGAACGGTCCGCGGTGCTGATGATCGGCCCCTGCTCCGAGCAGGAACTCGACGCCGTTGCCCGGGTACGGCCGCTGTCGAACGCCGAGCGACGCGAGGTGCTGTCCTGGTCGGCGCCGCCGTCCTGGGCCGGTGCCGGTAGCGAGACCGTCGGCCGCGGGAACTTCCTCATCAAGGTCGGCTCCCGGCCGGGTATCCCCGTGCACCTGGAACCCACCGAGGTGGAGAAGCAGCTCGGCAACACCGACTTCCGCTGGACGATGACGTGAGCCGACCCACCGGGCCGCGCGGTGGCCACGACGACGCCGGCCTGATCGTCGGCGGCATCGCCGCCGTGGTCCTGGTCGCCGCCAGCGCGGTGTGGCTGCCGGTCGTGCTCACCCGGCCACCCGGATACCGCGGCGGTGGGCCAATCCGGGTGGCCGCCGCGGTGCTGCGCGGCGACATCACCTGGACCACCGCCTGCACCGTCGTCGCGGTCATCGAGGTCACCGTCCTGGCGCTGCTGACCACCGCAGCCGTGGCCGGCTGGCGGTGGGCCCGCCGGCGGCGGACCCGGGTCGACTCGGCCGCGCGGCGGATGGCCACCCGCAAAGACCTCGCGCACCTCGGGCCCAAGGGCGTCGCCGACAGCGGCCGGCGGCTGCGGCCCAGCCTCGCCGGCGTCGACCGGCCCGAGGCCGACCAGCTCGGCGTGCTGATCGGCCACACCGTCGCCGGCGGGATGCCGCTCCGCCAGTCCTGGGAGGACATGGCCGTCGACATCTGGGGGCCCCGCACCGGCAAGACCACCAGCCGGGCCATCCCGGCCGTCGTCGCCGCACCCGGGCCGACCCTGGTCACCAGCGTCAAGGGCGACATCGTTGACGCCACCCGCGAGGTACGCGCGGCCCGCGGCACCGTGTGGGCGTTCGACCCGCAGTACATCCTCGGCGCCGAGCAGGGCATGTGGTGGAACCCGCTGCGCGCCGTGGCCACCATCACCGACGCCCGCCGCCTGGCCGAGCACTTCGCCGCCGCCGAACGGGAGCCGGGCGTCAGCCGCGACGCCTTCTTCGACCCCAGCTCCGAGGAGCTGGTGGCGAACCTGCTGCTGGCTGCCGCCGTCTCCGGCCGGGACATCCTCGCCGCCTACCGGTGGGCCGTCAGCCCCCGCGACGACGAGCCGGCCCTGCTGCTGCGCGACCACGGCTTTGACCTGCCTGGCGACGCCGTCGCCGGCGTGGTCAACATGCCTGACAAGACCCGCGGTGGCATCTACGCCGGCGCCCAGAAGATGCTCATGTGCCTGACCGAGCCCGCCGTCACCCGCTGGGTCACCCCACCGACCCGCGCCGGGGTCCTCGAGTTCGACCCGGCCGCATTCGTGGCCTCCACCGACGTGCTGTACCTGCTCTCCCAGGGCGGCCCCGGCTCCCCCGCCCCGCTGGTCGCCGCGCTCACCGACGCGGTCCTGCGCGCCGGCGAGCTACGCGCCCGCACCTGCCCCGGCCGCCGCCTGGACCCGCCGCTGCTCAGCATCCTCGACGAGGCCGCCAACATCTGCCGGCTGCGCCAACTCCCGGCCCTCTACTCCTACTACGGCTCCCACGGCCTGCCCATCATCACGATCCTGCAGTCCTACCCCCAAGGCGTCGACGTGTGGGGCCGCGAAGGCATGCGCAAGCTGTGGTCCGCAGCGAACGTACGCACCTACGGCGGCGGCGTCGCCGACCCCGACTGGCTGGAAGAACTCTCGAAACTGATCGGCGAGCACGACGTCACCACCAGGTCGACCAGCAGCAGCGGATCCGGATGGGGCCAACGGTCGGTCTCCCACGCCACCCGCCGGCAACGAATCCTCGACGTGTCCGACCTACACGCCCTGCCCCGCGGCCGGATGATCGTCTACGCCTCCGGCGCCCCACCGGCGCTCGCCCGCACCGCACCCTGGCAGGACGGGCCGTACGCCGCCGCGATCCGCGCCTCACTCGCCCGCTGGGATCCCGACAGCCGCACCGACTGGACTCTGTCCCCCGACGCCCCGCCGGAGCCAATCGCATGACCAGCCCGACGTCCGAACCAGCCACCGACCCGGTCGCCGACCTGACCAATCTGCTCGACCAGCTCGCCGGCACTCCCGAGGGACCGGCGGAGGACCCGAGCGCTCCGGAGCCGGTCTTCAGCAACGTCGACCAGTTCGTCGCCGGCTACCTTGTGCTCGTCCTGGAGCGCCGGGTCGCCTCCGGGCCGACGCCCGGCATCAGCTGGTGCCCCCGCTGGTGGGCACACCCCGAGGCACTCTCCCGTCTCTACGCGCTGTGGCGGGCCTGGGAAGCCCTGCGCGTCAACGACCCGCAGACCGGCATGAGCATCTGGTGGCGTGACCATCTCGACCCGCACCTGGCCGTCCTGACCGGAGACGCGGGCCCATTCGTCCGCTGCGGGCCCGACAAACACCGCGACCCGGAGCCCCTGCCCGTCGAGCCCGCGCCGGCCGAGGTACTGGCCCAGCTCCCCGATGCCTGACACACCCTCGCCGGACAATGGGGCCATGGACACCGTTGCGCAGCTGACCATCGTCCGCCACGGGCAGAGCACCGCGAACGTGGCCTTCGCCGACGCCCAGGCCCGGGGCCTGGCCGACCACGGCCTCACCGGGCGCGACGCCGGCATCGAGCTGTCACCGCTGGGCTGGCAGCAAGCCACCCACCTCGGCCGCTGGCTCGCGGACCAACCCGCGGACCAGCTCCCCGAGGTGGTCGTCTGTTCCCCTTACCTGCGGGCCCGCCAGACGTGGACGCGGGCTGTGGACACCGCCGCCGCGCTCGGCGTGCCCTTCCCGCAGGCCCGTGTCGACGACCGGCTGTGCGACCGGCTCATGGGCGACCTGGAACTGCTGACCCCTCTCATGATCGCCAGCCGGTTCCCTGCCGAAGCAGCCCGGCTCGCCGCGGACGGCCTCTACGCCTACCGGCCGCCCGGCGGCGAGACGTTCGACGACGTCGCCGCGCGGATTCGCGCCGTCCTGGCCGACCTGAACACCCGGTACCCCGGCCAGCGGGTCCTGGTCGTGGCTCACGACGCCGTGGTCGTCGCTGTACGCCACCTCCTCGACGGGCTGCCGTTCACCGACCTCGACGCGATCCTCGCCGTCACCCCGGTCGCCAACACCTCGCTCACCCGCTACGTCCACGCCAACGGCCGCCTCGGCCTGGTCGAGTTCGCCGTCACCCCCCACCTGACCGGAGAGGATCAGCATGCCCACCTCGGCCGATGAGACGCCCCTGCTGGGTCGGCTCGACACCCCCGCCCCCACCCCCGAGCAGGTTCACGAGCACCAAGTGGTGCGGGACCTGATCACGCAGGCTCTGGCCGCGCAGTCCGCCCGCCGCCACCAGCTCGAGCAAGCCGGCGAGGCCCCCCGTCTGCTGGACCATGTCATCGCCACTCAGCACCGGCTCGCGCAAGCACTGCAGACCTTGGACCCCGCCGACGAGCAGCAGGTCGCCCGGCTGCGTCAGGAGTGCATCGACCTGCTGCGGGAGGCCGGCCGTTGACCGACCACCACGACGGTGTGCTCTCTGAGGAGGCCAACGAGCGGATCTTCCGCGAGCAGATCGTCCCGATGTTCCTCACCGGCGCTCCCACCCGGGAGCATCCGGTCCTCGTCATCGTGGGTGGCCAGACCGGCGCCGGCAAGACGGCCGTGACCGCGATGGTCAAACGCGCCTTGGGCGCGAGCAGCGGGTTCATCAACATCAACATGGACTTCTACAACCCGATGCACCCCAGCTTTCACCGGTGGCAAGCCGAGGACGAGACCACCGCCAGTGCCAAGGTGCGGCCCGATGGCGAACGCTGGTGGGACAAGGCCCAGCAGTACGCCATCGACAACCGCTGCCACGTGGTCCTGGAATCCGCGATGCGCTACCCCAGCGAGTTCGAGGACATCGCCCGACGCTTCCACAACGCCGGCTACCGGGTCGAAGTCGCCATCGTCGCCGTCCCCGAAGCCCTCAGCCGCCTGGGAATCCTGCACCGCTACTGGGAAGAGGTCCAAGAAGTCGGCCGAGGCCGGCTCATCGACACCGCGATCCACGACGAGTGCTATCGAGGCGTCATCCGCGGCGCCCAGGCTGTCGACACGCAGGCCCTGGCGCACGCCGCGTTCGCGTTCCGCCGCAGCGGCGAGGTGGTCTACGCCAACGCCGTCACCGCCGATGGCACCTGGCAACGCCCGGCGGCGCTGGCCGCGGCGATCACCGCCGAGCACCACCGCCCCTGGCCCCCCGGCGAACAGGCCTGGTATCTCAACAACTCCCAGCAACTCCGCGCCGCGATCGACCCTCGCTGGCACGCGACCCTGGCCGCCATCGACGCCGCAGCAGCGCCGCTGATGACTCGCGCTACGAGCCCTGTCGCCCAGGTGACAGCCCTGGCGATCCACGGCAGCACCCGACGGGCCCTCCAACCCCGGACGGAATCCCCGGCTATCCCCCGGCCGTCCCCCGCCGCGGATCGGACCGCCCATCATCAGCAACCGACCGCCGAGCGGTAGCTGCCGGCACCCCACAGCCCTCGACGCGGTGATTCCCCGGAATCCTGGCCATCGTGGGGTCAATCCGTGAGCACCACCGGTGGAGTACACCTATTCGATTCCTGCGCTATTCCCTGATCATAAGGGTGGCGTGGCGCTGCAAGGCCCGGCTCCAGGCCGTAGGTTGGGGCCCTGGTGCCAGTGGAGATCCCGACTGGCTATGACGGACGAGATGGGCTCCACCGGGACGGCCATAACTGGCCCCACCACGGGCTGACTGTCCCTACTCCCGGTTACCGAACGTAGTCGGCGCTGGTGCTTACCGAGCGGCGATTGGCGCCGACCCGCGCGTTGTCTGCAGCATGTGAGTGCGCTCAGGGGGCATCGTGGCACCCCCCATACGATGGCCGCCTCGCGGGAGTGCACCGACGCGCTGCTATCGAACGGCCTGCTTCACGAAGCCATGTTGCAGGGTTCAACTCCCTTGTCGGCATTCACCCTACATGCCAGGCTTACGGGAGTGCGGTTCAACTGGTAAAGCGTGTCAAGGATGCGAGAGTTTCAACGTGACTTCCGATCGGCGCCTTAAGCGGTGGCAGAGATTGCTTGCGACAGAAACGAAAACGCAACTGTCATCCATATCCATTGCCAGCTCCCAGGTTTTTGTGTCGCAAACTATCAAGTTCGACCGCGTAACGGTGCTGACGGGCTACCATGGGACGGGGAAGTCCCTCTTGCTCTTAATTATTGAAGCGCTATTCGGATATACGGTCCCGATGAGTCTACCGCCAGCTATTAAGTGCGAGAATAGTCGCTATGACGACGTTCGCGAGCATGTGAGTGGCGTAATTGAAGCCACTGTCGCGACCAAAGATGGCCAGTTCGTTCGTCGAATAGATCTTGGCGACCCAGCGAAACAGAGGCTGGCTGCCTGGAGTGATGCGCTAGTTGAGGGTGTCCCATTAACGGATGATTGGTGGCCGCAGTATTGCGGTCCCGTTTACGCCTTCTCAGAACTACATGGACTCCGTGATCACGCTGCCTCGGAGGGCGTGCTTGCCAAATATGAACGGTATGACCTGTCGGCCGAGGACTTGCGCGGCTTGAAAGGGGTGCTCGGGAGGCAGTATGACCGCGTTACCGTGTATCGGGTTTCTACGGATGTGTTGGACGGTTGGGACTATCCGATTCCCGTAGCATTCGCCGAGCGCGGCCAGCGTACACTCAACAGCTCCAAAATGAGCGCGGGGGAACTCTGGGTTCACTATCTGTTCTGGTTCTTGCGCACGGTGAACGAAGGATCGCTCGTATTGATCGATGAGCCAGAGGCTTTTATATCTCCCCGCGGTCAACGAGCGCTCGTAGATGAAATCGCGCGTTATTGCTTAGCGCGAAAGTTGCAGCTTGTTGTGGCTACACACTCCTCGGAAATTCTCTCCCGTATCCCGTTGGGGAATATCCGCATGTGCGTCAGTTCTGTCGACAAAGTGCGAGTCGTCACCCCCACGTCAATCATGCAGGTCCAAGATACGGTGGGTATCCGCTCTAGGATAAGGGGCGTCCTTTTCGTTGAGGATGAAGCGGCGGCG
The DNA here is from genome assembly GCF_007830265.1 of Micromonospora olivasterospora. NCBI lineage: Bacteria > Bacillati > Actinomycetota > Actinomycetes > Micromonosporales > Micromonosporaceae > Micromonospora > Micromonospora olivasterospora. The sequence goes on along the minus strand of NZ_VLKE01000002.1, from coordinate 98,611 downwards.
ACGATACTTGGATCAATTTTCGCGCTCCTTGACATGTCTTTGGCACGTGAATTCGAATTGGTGGCCGCAGGTGGTGAGTCGAACGCCCTAGCTGGACTTCGCTGCCTGCGGCAGGCGAAACGTTTGGCGGTGGCTGCAGTACTCGACGGGGATCAGCGGAAGCTGGATTCTGAGGATTTAGGAATCTTCTACCTACCTGGCCACAGGGCGCCCGAGTATGAGCTCCTTGACCTATCCGACGAAGGCTTGACCGAATTGGCCGGAACGCTTGGGAAGTCTGTCGACGATCTCACGATTGCGGTCTCAAATGCAGCTATACTGGAACACCAGTACCAAATTGGGAGGTTCGCCGAAGAGCTTGGTCTTACTGAACAGCTCATTTGGCACTCGCTAGCAGTCGCATGGATGAAGCGGCCGGAGATTGCACGTTCCGCCCGTCAACTCGTAGATGATCTGCGGCAAATGCTCGACCGTCAGCCGTAACGCGCACTCAACTCGGCAGATCCGCGCACTGCCACGCGCTGCACCAGCAGTCTTGGCCCTCACGCACCGTTACTTGACTCTCGGCGAGACCCGTGGTGGGGCCAGTTATGGCCGTCCCGGTGGAGCCCACGGCAGCGAGCAGAAAATGGCGGCGGCCCGGTTGCCTAGTACGGCAGCCGCCAGTTGCTAGCTGACCAGGGTGTAGTCCCGGTTCAGCCGTGTGCGTTGGTGGAACCAGCGGGCGCGGGCCTGGTGACGGCGTCGCCAGTTGAGCCAGTGCGTGGCGTGGCCGGGTGGTTTCGGATGCTGGAGGGCGTTGGCGAGTAGTCGTTTGACCTCGGGGACGGTCAGCGGGATCATTCCGGGCTCGGGTGGCGGCGGCTGGTCCGGTGTGCTTGGCGGCGGTGCCTGGGTGTCGGTGCGGTCGGCGAGGTGGGCGGCGGTGACCGCGCAGACCGCGAGGGCGGCCATGACCAGCACGGTGTGCCGCTGGATCGCGGTGTAGAGCCTCGCTTGGCACTGGTCCAGGCCGAAGTGGTCCTTGCTGAACTCGAAATCTTCCTCGACCGGCCAGCGCAGCCCGGCAGCGCGGATCAGCCTCGTCTTGGTCAGGATCTGCCCCTCGGGCACATGGCAGTAGTGGAAGGCCAGTTCACCGCTGCGCAGGTGACGGCGGATGAGCAGATGATGGCGGGGCGAGGCGGTGGCGATCCACGCCCAGGCATACCAGCGCTGTCCCTTCGACCCGGTACCGGCCGAGCGGACCTCCCACCGACGCTTGTCCTTGACCAGCAGCGTGACGGCCTGTGCGCAGGTCAGTTTCGCTTCGGAGGGCAGGTCGATCATGAAGGTGGCAGCGACCCGCAGCACGTACGCCTGCCCGTGCTGCTCGAAGAACTCCCGTAGTTGTGTGCAGTTGCCGTACACCTCGTCGCCGCAGGCGAAGTCGAATACCAGGCCGTCGGCGAACGCATCAGCACAGATATCGATGGCCAGCTGGCCCTTGGTGCGGAACTCCACCTCCGGCGGCAGTCCCATACCGGCCGAGGCCCGGGGGTCGGTGATGTGCTCGGCCGGGATCCACTGACGCGCCCCGATCAACGCGTGCCCCGTCTTCTCCCGAACGTAGGACAGGTGCACCGTGTTGATCCCGTTCGCGACCCGGCCCGCGCACCCCATGTACTGCCGCTTCACCCCGCACGTCGCCTTGCCCTGCTTGGGCTGGCCCGTCTCGTCCAACGCGCCGACGACCAGGCCACGCCGCCGCCGACGGCGCGCCGCCTCGTCCAGACCCGCAGCGGCGAACCGCCGGACCTGGCTCATCGCGGCCGTCGTGTCCCACACCGCCCGGTTCAGCAGCCGCTGCGTGCGGTCCGGCGTGGCGTCCCCGACCTGCTCGGCGATGGTCCACCCGTTGCGCTTCGGCACCTGGCTGACCAGCGCCGATATGTACCTTCCCGCGTGCTGCCACGTCTGCGTTCGGGCGAAGCACGACCGCAGCCGCTGCAACAGCCCGGCCCGTTCCCGCACCGCGCGCCCAGCCGCTACCCTGGCAACCGCAGCCGCCTTCGATCTTGTAGTCCTCACAAACACATGATCGACAGGCGGCTGCGTCCACGTTGCACGCCCCCACCGAGTCCCGCGAGGTCAGACCACCAATGGCGGCTGCCGTACTAGGGTTCGGGCCGCCGCCGCCGTCCTCTCGGATCCGGCTCCCGGTGCCGTTGCTGGCCGATCACCCGCCCCGGCATGGGGGCTGGGAAGTGCGGAGTGCCTTCCGGGCCGACAGGAACGTTACCGCCCGTCTCGGACTTCTATGCACTAAACGCAATCGGCGGACTCCGGCCGGCTGTTGAGATAGGCGGTCCAGTCAGTCTGCGCGTAGCTGCTCCAGGCGCTGGCGGTCTTGTAGGTGAGACCGAAGAGGTCCGCGATCACGGCTGCGGGCAGCTCGGCCGCGAGAGCGATGAGAGCGGTGTTGCGGGCGGCGCCGGCGGGGATGCCGTGCTGGCGCAGTCGGGCGCCGAGGGTAGCCGGACCGATGGGCCGTGTCGGCGGCCGGCCGGGGAACAGGTAGGACGTCGGGGCCGGAGTGGCAGGCCGCAGACCGAACGTGCGTGGTGGCTCCGCGATGAGTTGGTCGACGAGCTGCGCGAGGTTCGGTGGCAGCAGAACCGGCACAGAGTCGATCGCCAGGTAGGTGCCTCGGTCGTCTCGGCTCAGGCGGTCGGTGGTCAGCCCGTGGATCTTCGACAGGCGCACGCCGTATAGCAGGATGAGGCCGCCGGCGACTTTCACGTCGAGCGGCGCGGGGTCGCCGGTGGTTAGGCAGCGTCGCAGTAGGTGAAGATGATGCTCCTCGGCGATGAATCGCGATGGTGTGTCGTCGCGGCGGCGAGCGATGATCAGCTCTGGGGTGATCCGGCGGGCGGCGGTCCACGCGGTGAACGCCCGAACCGCTCGACGTCGCTTGGATCCGGCGACGGTCATGAACTCGTCGAGGTGGGTTCGGGTGAGGTCATTGATCGTCAGGTGGCGCTCCGCGAGCCAGGACAGTAGGACGAGCGCCTGGCGGATGTCCTCGCGGTCGGCGTTGGCGGAGCTGCCGGTGTATCGACCGCGGCTGGCGGCTCGACGGGCCTTGCGCAGGACGACCCACTGGGCGAAAGGACGCACGAGTCGTTGGTGCTCGGCGGGCTGGTCAGCGAGCTGAGCGTCGAGCCACGGTTCGAGCCGGGCAAGAGGTTCCAGCCGGTCGGGCAGCACGTTGGTGGCGATGAGCAGTTTCCGGAGGTAGTCGACCGCTGCCATCCTCGGTGATTGCAGCAGTTGGTCGAGGATGTCGGCCGGGCGCAGCGCCCGGCGTCGTCGCGGACGTGACCGGCGGCAACATTGTTGCGATCCTCGCCCGGCGCGGAGGCCGGGCGCAGCGATCAGCGGTCCCGCCAGGTCGCCGACTCCATCCTCGCGTTGCGATCCTCGCCCGGCGCGAAGGCCGGGCGCAGCGTCCGTCCCGCTGATCTCGCTTGGCGCGGTGACCACGACGTTGCGATCCTCGCCCGGCGCGGAGGCCGGGCGCAGCACGTACTGGCCGTTCTCGGCGCCGTACTTGCCGACCATGTTGCGATCCTCGCCCGGCGCGGAGGCCGGGCGCAGCGCGACGACCTGGCCCCGCTGAAGCGCAGCGAGCCCGGGTTGCGATCCTCGCCCGGCGCGGAGGCCGGGCGCAGCACCGTCCTGGCGATGTTCCGGCCTGACGACGTGTCGTTGCGATCCTCGCCCGGCGCGGAGGCCGGGCGCAGCCGTCCGTGAGCGGCTGAACGTACCGCGCGGCGTTACGGTTGCGCGGAGGCCGGGCGCAGCCCCAGCTGGGCCAGCTCGGCGGCCAACAGGGCGGTGGTTGCGATCCTCGCCCGGCGCGGAGGCCGGGCGCAGCTCCCGCACCAAGGAGCTGATCACGCCGTGGAACGAGCTGTTGCGATCCTCGCCCGGCGCGGAGGCCGGGCGCAGCGTGCGCGACGGCACCGAATTCCCGCCGCCACCGTTGTTGCGATCCTCGCCCGGCGCGGAGGCCGGGCGCAGCGCACCATGGACGACAACCGCACTGTGGACCTGGCCGTTGCGGTCCTCGCCCGGCGCGGAGGCCGGGCGCAGCCCCGTTGACGACCCCACGGATGGCCTCACCCGGGTCGGTGTTGCGATCCTCGCCCGGCGCGGAGGCCGGGCGCAGCAGGACGAGAGCGCAGAGGACCTGGCCCGCCAGTACATGTTGCGATCCTCGCCCGGCGCGGAGGCCGGGCGCAGCGCTGTGATGAAGGCTCTGACCGAGCTTGACGAGCTGGAGTTGCGATCCTCGCCCGGCGCGGAGGCCGGGCGCAGCCCGCGACGTCGCGGACACGTACGGCCGCGCCGGCGAGGTGTTGCGATCCTCGCCCGGCGCGGAGGCCGGGCGCAGCCGTTCGCGGTCAGTTGGGCCATGGCGCGTTCGCGGGTGTTGCGATCCTCGCCCGGCGCGGAGGCCGGGCGCAGCGCCGAGGTCACGAAGGCAATGGCGGTACCGAGGTCGTCCTGTTGCGATCCTCGCCCGGCGCGGAGGCCGGGCGCAGCAGCGCCAGCATGTTGCACATCGCAATTCGCGCCTCCAAGACGTTGCGATCCTCGCCCGGCGCGGAGGCCGGGCGCAGCCACTTCGTCACTGCGCCCGCACGAAACAGGCCCCCGGGGTTGCGATCCTCGCCCGGCGCGGAGGCCGGGCGCAGCTTTCACGCGAGTCGACAAGTCGGTGCCGGCCCCCGTCGTTGCGATCCTCGCCCGGCGCGGAGGCCGGGCGCAGCGCAGCGGGAGACCGGCGAACTCGACCGCAAGGGCGAGCCGTTGCGATCCTCGCCCGGCGCGGAGGCCGGGCGCAGCCGGTACGCCGACGTGGTGGTCAGCACCGCGCACAAGGCGTTGCGATCCTCGCCCGGCGCGGAGGCCGGGCGCAGCCGGTACGCCGACGTGGTGGTCAGCACCGCGCACAAGGCGTTGCGATCCTCGCCCGGCGCGGAGGCCGGGCGCAGCCAAGACGATCCGGTCGGAACCCGTGGGGGGTCCGATGGTTGCGATCCTCGCCCGGCGCGGAGGCCGGGCGCAGCGCGCACCGAATCCGAAGCATGGGCCAGACAACTCCGCACCGTTGCGATCCTCGCCCGGCGCGGAGGCCGGGCGCAGCGTATCGGTCCTCCTGGCACTACCGGGTCGTGGTCAAGTTGCGATCCTCGCCCGGCGCGGAGGCCGGGCGCAGCGACGTCCGTCAACGTCGGCTCGTACCTGACGTTGTCCCGTTGCGATCCTCGCCCGGCGCGGAGGCCGGGCGCAGCTCTGACGCGAGTCCTTTGGCATCCTTCGGGTCACAGGGTTGCGATCCTCGCCCGGCGCGGAGGCCGGGCGCAGCTCGTCCTACTGGACCGCACGCGGGCGCGCATTGGCGAGTTGCGATCCTCGCCCGGCGCGGAGGCCGGGCGCAGCCTTCTCAAAGATGGGATCGCCGCCGAGTCGGAGGTGGAGTTGCGATCCTCGCCCGGCGCGGAGGCCGGGCGCAGCGACGCCAGCCTTGCGGCCGAACTTCTTGGCGTCGATCTGTTGCGATCCTCGCCCGGCGCGGAGGCCGGGCGCAGCGTCCGGGATGGCACTACCCGGTTCGGCACCACCCGCTGGTTGCGATCCTCGCCCGGCGCGGAGGCCGGGCGCAGCAGCCGCCCCCGCGCTGGACGGACAGCTTGCCGATGGTGGTTGCGATCCTCGCCCGGCGCGGAGGCCGGGCGCAGCGATGTGCTCCGCCGGCATCACCCGCATCGTCCTCACCCCGTTGCGATCCTCGCCCGGCGCGGAGGCCGGGCGCAGCCCCGGTGGCCTCGACGACGGTGCCGCCGACCCCGTTGGTGTTGCGATCCTCGCCCGGCGCGGAGGCCGGGCGCAGCCCGAGGTTGAGCGGTTCGTTGCTGCGGGTGACGCCGATGTTGCGATCCTCGCCCGGCGCGGAGGCCGGGCTGTCGACGACGCGTGAAAGATGACCCCGTGTCGACGGGTCAAAACTGACCCCCTTCAGTGATCTTGAGTTAAGACATGGAGGGTGATCAAAGTGGAGGATTGGGCGGAAATCCGCCGGCTCTACCTGGCCGAGCAGATGCCGATCAAGGCGATCGCGCGCAAGCTCGGGCTGTCGCGTAACACGGTCCGTAGCGCGGTTCGGTCGGTGCAGCCGCCGAAGTACGTGCGGGCGGCGAAGGGCTCGATCGTGGACGCGGCCGAGCCGCGGATCCGGGCGTTGTTGAAGGAGTTTCCGGACATGCCGGCGACGGTGATCGCGGAGCGTATCGGTTGGACGCGGTCGTTGACGGTGCTCAAGGAACGGGTCCGTGAGTTGCGGCCGGTGTATGCGCCGGTTGATCCGGCTTCGCGCACTGTCTACGGGCCTGGCGAGCGGGCGCAGTGTGATCTGTGGTTCCCGCCGGCGCCGGTTCCGTTGGGGTTCGGGCAGGTGGCCTCCCCGCCGGTGCTGGTGATGGTGTCGGGCTATTCCCGCTGGTTGTGCGCGACGACGATCCCTACGCGGTCCGCGGAGGATCTGGTCCTGGGGCAGTGGGCGGTGCTGGTTCAGCTGGGTGGGGTGCCGCGGGAGTTGGTGTGGGACAACGAGTCCGGGGTGGGCCGCTACGGTGGCGCGCAGCCCAAACTCACCGCGCAGTTCAGCGTGCTGCGCGGGATGGTGGGCACCAGGGTGCGGATCCTGCGCCCGCGGGATCCGGAGTCCAAGGGCCTGGTCGAGCGTGCCAACGGCTATCTGGAGACCTCCTTCCTGCCCGGACGCCGGTTCGCCAGCGTGGCCGATTTCAACATCCAGTTGGCTGATTGGATCGCCCTGGCCAACACCCGGCCGAAGCGGGCACTCGATGCGGCGGCGCCGGCCGATCGGATCGGCGCGGACCGGGCCGCGATGGGCGCGTTGCCGCCGAGCGAGGCCACGGCGATCGGCTGGCGGCACACGGTACGACTCGGACGTGACCACTACGTCCGGCTCGACAGTTGCGACTACTCGGTGCACCCAAACGCCGTGGGACACCGGGTCGAGGTCACCGCCGATCTGCACACCGTGCGCGTCCTGCGCTCCGGTGTTCTGGTCGGCGAGCACGAACGGTGCTGGGCCCGGCAGCAGACCATCACCGACCCCGAGCACGCGAAGGCGGCAACGGTGATGCGGCAGGCGTATCAAGACCGGCCCCGAGGCCGCGCCGCGGCCCAGGTGGCGTGTCGGGACCTGGCCGACTACGACCGGATCCTCGGCACCAGCGGCGACGACCTGGCGGAGGTGGCCTGATGACCCCCACCACCACGGCGGCGCAGGCGAGTGCGCTGACCGCCGCCGCGTCCTTGCTGGCCACCGCCGCGTTGATGGACGCCGTCGGCACGCAACGCGTGTCGGTGACCGTGGCCGACGTCGACATCGACATCCAGGTCCCGGCCCGCACCGGCACCGAAGCGGCCCGGGCGGCGGTCGTGGCCGCCTACGCCCACGCGTTGTCGACGCCGGTGCACCGCCGCGCCGGCGGCCCGCACACGTGGATCGAGGCCCACGGCACCATCGCCGGCCATCCGGTCCACGTCTGGACCATCGCCGACTGCGAACCGGCCACGCGACAGGCGGTGGCCTGATGCCCACCAAGACCACCACCCACCCCGGAGGTATCGGCACGGCGACCAGCCGGGACACCACCGCCGAGATCGCCTACCTGACCCGCGCGCTCAAGGCGCCGACCCTGCGTGACGCCGTCACCCGACTGGCCGACCGCGCCCGCACCGAGAACTGGACACACGAGGAATTCCTGGCCGCCTGCCTCCACCGTGAGGTCGCCGCCCGGGAGTCCCACGGCGGTGAGGGCCGCATCCGCGCCGCCCGCTTCCCCGCCCGGAAGGCCCTGGAAGAGTTCGACTTCGACCACCAGCGCTCGTTGAAACGCGACCTCCTCGCCCACTTGGGCACCCTCGACTTCGTCGCCGCCCGAGACAACGTGGTGTTCCTCGGCCCTCCCGGCACCGGCAAGACCCACCTCGCCACCGGCCTGGGCATCCGTGCCTGCCAAGCCGGCCACCGCGTCGCGTTCGCCACCGCCGCCGAATGGGTCGCCCGACTGGCCACCGCGCACAACGCCGGCCGACTACAAGACGAGATCACCAAACTCGGCCGCATCCCACTGATCATCATCGACGAGGTCGGCTACATCCCGTTCGAACCCGAAGCCGCGAACCTGTTCTTCCAACTCATCTCCGCCCGCTACGAACGCGCCAGCCTCATCGTCACCTCTAACAAACCCTTCGGCCGCTGGGGCGAGGTCTTCGGCGACGACACCGTCGCCGCCGCCATGATCGACCGCCTCGTCCACCACGCCGAAGTCATCAGCCTGAAAGGAGACAGCTACCGCCTCAAAAACCGCGACCTCGGCCGCGTCCCCGCAGCCACCAACGACGACCGATAAACAACCAGGGGGGTCAAATTTCGGCCGCCGCTAAAGGGTCAAATTTCGAATGTCGTTGACACGGGCGCAGCGAGCGGGACCAGCTGCGTATCCAGCTGGCCGGCAAGGTTGCGATCCTCGCCCGGCGCGGAGGCCGGGCGCAGCTCGACCAGGTCCACGCCTTCCTGCGTACCCAGTTCAAGTTGCGATCCTCGCCCGGCGCGGAGGCCGGGCGCAGCCAGGGAGATTGACATCATGCGCCGCGTCGCTCGGGGTGTTGCGATCCTCGCCCGGCGCGGAGGCCGGGCGCAGCGCGGAGACGATCCGGTTCAAGGTGCCGCAGGTGTTCCTGTTGCGATCCTCGCCCGGCGCGGAGGCCGGGCGCAGCCCTGGGCGTCCTTCTCCGTCGCGTCGAGGCTCTTGCCGTTGCGATCCTCGCCCGGCGCGGAGGCCGGGCGCAGCGTCGTGGGTGCGGCCGTGGCTGGGCGCGACCACGACGTTGCGATCCTCGCCCGGCGCGGAGGCCGGGCGCAGCTCGGCGACCTCCTCGGCGAGGGTCTGCAGCGACATCGTGTTGCGATCCTCGCCCGGCGCGGAGGCCGGGCGCAGCATCCCGACCGAGGACCCGAAGGTCGATCCGGACCGGGTGTTGCGATCCTCGCCCGGCGCGGAGGCCGGGCGCAGCCAGGCGCCGCGCAGGACGGTCATGTCCGGGCTGTAGTCGTTGCGATCCTCGCCCGGCGCGGAGGCCGGGCGCAGCCGGGCTGGTGAAGGGCGACGGCGACGATGGCGAAGGGTTGCGATCCTCGCCCGGCGCGGAGGCCGGGCGCAGCACTGGCTGAGCAGTGAGCTAACCAGGAGGAGTCTCATGTTGCGATCCTCGCCCGGCGCGGAGGCCGGGCGCAGCACTGGCTGAGCAGTGAGCTAACCAGGAGGAGTCTCATGTTGCGATCCTCGCCCGGCGCGGAGGCCGGGCGCAGCCTGACCGCCGAGATCTCCAAGACCGAGCAGGCGATCAAGTTGCGATCCTCGCCCGGCGCGGAGGCCGGGCGCAGCCCGGCGCGAAAACGTTCCGCCGCTGGATCACCCACGTTGCGATCCTCGCCCGGCGCGGAGGCCGGGCGCAGCACAGCCACTTGTTGGCCTCGTCCGCCACGGCCTGGCCGTTGCGATCCTCGCCCGGCGCGGAGGCCGGGCGCAGCCTGTGCGGCCTGACCGACGACGGCCGCGAGTGGTGCGAGTTGCGATCCTCGCCCGGCGCGGAGGCCGGGCGCAGCCGGCGGCCTTGCCCGCGAACACGGCCACGCCGGTGAAGTTGCGATCCTCGCCCGGCGCGGAGGCCGGGCGCAGCTCCTACCAGCGGGCAAACGTGCGCTCGTACGGGGAGTTGCGATCCTCGCCCGGCGCGGAGGCCGGGCGCAGCGAGCAGGCGGAGACGTCCACGCTGTCGCTGACGCTCAAGTTGCGATCCTCGCCCGGCGCGGAGGCCGGGCGCAGCCTGATCCAGCCGAAGATGGATTCCCTCGGTTTTCGTGGTTGCGATCCTCGCCCGGCGCGGAGGCCGGGCGCAGCGCCCCCCGCACGATGTGCCGGTCCTCGTCCCACATGTCGTTGCGATCCTCGCCCGGCGCGGAGGCCGGGCGCAGCCCGGATTCTCGTCGTCGACCAGGTAGGCGTCGATCTCGTTGCGATCCTCGCCCGGCGCGGAGGCCGGGCGCAGCACCGGAAGGTGGCGGAAGAGGCAGCCGCGTGCCGGGCGGTTGCGATCCTCGCCCGGCGCGGAGGCCGGGCGCAGCCCGACGCGGACCACGCGGCCGTCGACCTCCACGAGGAGTTGCGATCCTCGCCCGGCGCGGAGGCCGGGCGCAGCTCGAGGGTGTAGACGACGATGGTGTCGCCGGGGCGGGCGTTGCGATCCTCGCCCGGCGCGGAGGCCGGGCGCAGCGGGGCCGGCTACCTGGCGATGCGCGGCAACGGTGACTCGTTGCGATCCTCGCCCGGCGCGGAGGCCGGGCGCAGCACGTGCAACTGCGGGTCCAGGTCCCTGCTGGTCGTCTGGTTGCGATCCTCGCCCGGCGCGGAGGCCGGGCGCAGCGCGGCGAGCCGGCCCCGCGCGCCGACCTGGCCCCGGTTGCGATCCTCGCCCGGCGCGGAGGCCGGGCGCAGCGGCCAACGTCGTCGGGTTGGCCTGGCCGGGCGACAGTGTTGCGATCCTCGCCCGGCGCGGAGGCCGGGCGCAGCGCCCGGATGAAAGCGGCGAAGCTCGCCGCGAAAGAGGTGTTGCGATCCTCGCCCGGCGCGGAGGCCGGGCGCAGCTGGCGGCGTTCCACGTCACGACCGACGGAGACTGGCGGTTGCGATCCTCGCCCGGCGCGGAGGCCGGGCGCAGCCCGTCAACTGTCGACTCGTACCGGCCACCCGGGTAGGCGTTGCGATCCTCGCCCGGCGCGGAGGCCGGGCGCAGCACCGAGGAGACCGTCTGGTCCGAGGCCCACGACTACGGGTTGCGATCCTCGCCCGGCGCGGAGGCCGGGCGCAGCCGCCCTATAGCGGCCAGACGACGAGCACCCGGTCGGTGTTGCGATCCTCGCCCGGCGCGGAGGCCGGGCGCAGCGTTTCCCGGTGGCCATCGCGGTGGCGCCGGGGGTGGTGTTGCGATCCTCGCCCGGCGCGGAGGCCGGGCGCAGCGGCGCGACCGCAGTGAAGTTCGGCGCCACGAACGCCACGTTGCGATCCTCGCCCGGCGCGGAGGCCGGGCGCAGCCCCGCGTAGGAGACAGCGTGCAGATAGACATCACCGCAGTTGCGATCCTCGCCCGGCGCGGAGGCCGGGCGCAGCCTGGCGATCGTGGACGCCCGGCTGTCCCGAGCAAGTCAGTTGCGATCCTCGCCCGGCGCGGAGGCCGGGCGCAGCGGCTGACGATGGTGTCGAAGTTCGCCAGGTCGGCGGCGGAGTTGCGATCCTCGCCCGGCGCGGAGGCCGGGCGCAGCAACGCGGCGCTGCCCCCCGCGTCCTTGCCGATGACGTCGTTGCGATCCTCGCCCGGCGCGGAGGCCGGGCGCAGCTGCTCTGCGCCACCGCGCCCAACGACGCCGCGACATTGTTGCGATCCTCGCCCGGCGCGGAGGCCGGGCGCAGCTGGTGGAGAAAAGCGCCCAACTACGCGCCACCGAGATCGTTGCGATCCTCGCCCGGCGCGGAGGCCGGGCGCAGCCTCGGCGGCCGCGCGCATCTCGCGCAGCTCGCCGAGATCGTTGCGATCCTCGCCCGGCGCGGAGGCCGGGCGCAGCAACCGGCTGCGCGGGCTGACCCGCAAACGCTGGCGAACGCCGTTGCGATCCTCGCCCGGCGCGGAGGCCGGGCGCAGCGGCGCCGCTCCAGGTCCTCGACACGGTCCTCCGGCACGTTGCGATCCTCGCCCGGCGCGGAGGCCGGGCGCAGCCACGGGTCGGGGTCGGTGAGGTCTTCGATCAGTTCGCGTTGCGATCCTCGCCCGGCGCGGAGGCCGGGCGCAGCCGTCGTCGCGCCGGTTCGGCATGGGTGTTCCCACCGTGTTGCGATCCTCGCCCGGCGCGGAGGCCGGGCGCAGCCTGTCGGCGCTGCTTACCACCGAGGGCGGCTCGGTGAAGTTGCGATCCTCGCCCGGCGCGGAGGCCGGGCGCAGCCCCCTTGAAGGTGCCTCAGCAAGGCTGGGCAAGCAATCAGTTGCGATCCTCGCCCGGCGCGGAGGCCGGGCGCAGCTGTCGATCGACTGGATGACTTCCTTGCCGTCGACGTAGTTGCGATCCTCGCCCGGCGCGGAGGCCGGGCGCAGCGCGCCCACGCGGGTTGACAGGGTGGCCGTCGAATACACGGTTGCGATCCTCGCCCGGCGCGGAGGCCGGGCGCAGCAGGTCGTCGCCTACGAGGTTGAGCTGGTCAGCGTCGGTGTTGCGATCCTCGCCCGGCGCGGAGGCCGGGCGCAGCACGGAGAACGGCGTACCCGTGCTGGCGTGGACGCCGCGGTTGCGATCCTCGCCCGGCGCGGAGGCCGGGCGCAGCTCGTCGCCGCCGGCCACGTCGGCCTCCGCCTGCCCGCGTTGCGATCCTCGCCCGGCGCGGAGGCCGGGCGCAGCCGCTCACCGAGGACCCCGAGGGCCGGTTCCTGCCGACGTTGCGATCCTCGCCCGGCGCGGAGGCCGGGCGCAGCGACATCATCCGCGCGACGGTCTGACCAGTGGTCAGCAGGTTGCGATCCTCGCCCGGCGCGGAGGCCGGGCGCAGCACGTCGAGCACCAGCGCCGACACCACAGCGCCGTAGGTTGCGATCCTCGCCCGGCGCGGAGGCCGGGCGCAGCGACGAGTCCGAGGCGCTGCGCCGCATCGACCAGACGTTGCGATCCTCGCCCGGCGCGGAGGCCGGGCGCAGCATCTCCTCAAGGGGTGGTTAGACGTGGGCCATGTCTTTGTTGCGATCCTCGCCCGGCGCGGAGGCCGGGCGCAGCACGGGCACACCGAACGGCAGCTCCGCGTCGGTACGAAGGTTGCGATCCTCGCCCGGCGCGGAGGCCGGGCGCAGCTCGAGATGGACCCCGCCGCCGCGCTCACCTACGCCATGTTGCGATCCTCGCCCGGCGCGGAGGCCGGGCGCAGCCCCGAGATCCGGCGCATCCTGCGAACCCTCGCCGATCCGTTGCGATCCTCGCCCGGCGCGGAGGCCGGGCGCAGCGCGTCGAAGGTCGGCGACGCCCGCGGCGACCACACCCGTTGCGATCCTCGCCCGGCGCGGAGGCCGGGCGCAGCACGACATCGAGCCGCGCCGGGCGTCGGTGGCGGAGTTGTTGCGATCCTCGCCCGGCGCGGAGGCCGGGCGCAGCTGCGGCACCAGGTGGACGAGATACGGGCTGGATCGGAGGTTGCGATCCTCGCCCGGCGCGGAGGCCGGGCGCAGCGCCCGGCCCGCCACCACGCACCCACGGCAACACCGCCGAGGTTGCGATCCTCGCCCGGCGCGGAGGCCGGGCGCAGCAGCCTTGCGGTAGATCACGATCACTCCTGCTGCCCAGGGGTTGCGATCCTCGCCCGGCGCGGAGGCCGGGCGCAGCTCGATGCACCGACTGTCGGAGTCCTCCGGGTCGCTGTCGGCGTTGCGATCCTCGCCCGGCGCGGAGGCCGGGCGCAGCCCCGGCCGGGTGGGCCGGGCGGGGGCGCAGTGCACGAGGTTGCGATCCTCGCCCGGCGCGGAGGCCGGGCGCAGCCTGTCGCAGGTGAAGCAGGCCATGAGTGGAAAGCAGGAGTTGCGATCCTCGCCCGGCGCGGAGGCCGGGCGCAGCCCGCCGCAGCCCGCGACGCGACCACTCTCGACGAGCGGGTTGCGATCCTCGCCCGGCGCGGAGGCCGGGCGCAGCGGCATACCCGAATAGCGAGTGAGGTGCGAAAGCGACCAGTTGCGATCCTCGCCCGGCGCGGAGGCCGGGCGCAGCTTTCCCTTGGCCATGGGGGTGGCTCTCCCTTCAGAGGTTGCGATCCTCGCCCGGCGCGGAGGCCGGGCGCAGCTCCCTGGCAGCAGCGTCACCTACGCGAACATCACACAGCGTTGCGATCCTCGCCCGGCGCGGAGGCCGGGCGCAGCCAGCTGTCGGGGCGCCACACGCCCGCAGCGAGGATGAAGTTGCGATCCTCGCCCGGCGCGGAGGCCGGGCGCAGCGGTGAGCGCGGAGGACGTTGCCGATCGCCACGCCCTCGTTGCGATCCTCGCCCGGCGCGGAGGCCGGGCGCAGCTCGCCGAGCACCACCGGTACCGGGCGATCGTCGTCGAGTTGCGATCCTCGCCCGGCGCGGAGGCCGGGCGCAGCTTGGCGCGGTCGCGTCCCGAAGCGAGCAGTTCCCGAGGTTGCGATCCTCGCCCGGCGCGGAGGCCGGGCGCAGCGAGCCTTGGCCTGGGCCTTGGTCGCGGGGGCGAACGCGTTGCGATCCTCGCCCGGCGCGGAGGCCGGGCGCAGCTGTTCGACCTGCCGGCCGCGCCGATCGAGCGCGCCGGCGTTGCGATCCTCGCCCGGCGCGGAGGCCGGGCGCAGCCGCAACCCGGCCGGGCCGTACTCCGGCCTGATCGGCCGGTTGCGATCCTCGCCCGGCGCGGAGGCCGGGCGCAGCCGGCGATCTGGCTGAAGAGCATGAGCGCCAGGGCGACGTTGCGATCCTCGCCCGGCGCGGAGGCCGGGCGCAGCGCCGGCCCTCCGCCGCAGGGTCGATGCCTTGCGCGTCGAGTTGCGATCCTCGCCCGGCGCGGAGGCCGGGCGCAGCGGCTCGCGAGCAGCAAAGATAGCGATCTGACGATGCATATTTGCTTGATCTGCGGTCCGTTTTGTTCATCTGTTCCAGATTTCTTGACTCCGAACCCCCTGGGGTTTCCGCGTTCACTTGGGGTTCCTAGATCACCAATGCTCCCCGTGGGTCGATCAGCCGTGGCTTGCCGAGGTGTTCGACGTCGTCGAGCGCGTGGGTTGGCAGCCGGTAGATCCGGATGCTGTCCTGGGTCGGGTCGATGGCCTCCTGGAGCGCGGCGACCATGCGTACCTTGTCGGTTTCGCGGCAGACGACCTCGAACACCGATTTCTGCACACGGTGGCCGTACGCCTCACAGATCTTGGCGACCTTGCGTAGTCGGCGTTGCCCCTGCGGGGTGACGGTCTCGACGTCGTACGTGACGAGCAGGTCCATGGATCAGTTTACCGTCCATGGCTGGTACGCAACGAGGTCTCCGCGGAGGTGACGGGCGAGCAGCCGGGCCTGTACTAGCGGCAGCAGTGCGGCGGGTACCTCCCGGCCGAGCTGCGCGTGGGGCCAGTTTCGCTGTCTGCTCTGCTGCCAGGCGGCCAACACGGTCTTGCGTCCGCTGTCTGTGAGTCGGTATGCCTTGTTTGGCAGTTCCTCGAAGTCGGTGGGGGTTAGCTCGCGCCGGTTGAGCATGGTGAGTGCGAGCCGGTCGGCCAGTAGTGGCCGGAATTCTTCCATCATGTCTAGGGCGAGGGCGGGCTTGCCTGGCCGGACGGCGTGTAGGAAGCCGATGTACGGATCGAGTCCGACCTGGTTGAGTGCGCCTTGGACGGCGACGCGGAGCATGCCGTACAGGAAGGAGAGCAGGCAGTTCAGCGGGTCGGTGGGTGGTCGTTTGTTCCGTCCGGAGGCTTTCCAGTCTTTGCTTTCGCTGAGCAGGTACGGCATGGCGGCGAAGTAGTCGCGTGCGGCGATGCCCTCGACGCCGAGTACTTCGTTGGTGCTGGCTGCGGTGGCGAGAAGTTCGAGCCGCCCGGCCAGCAGTTCGGCGCTCGCCCGCAGCGTGGTCTGTCGGTGTCCGCTGGTGTCTCGGGCCGCGCGTAGCAGCACTTGTCGCGCGTTGTGAATCTTGCCGGCGACGACGGCGACCGCGATCGGCAGTTGTCGGCCTGGGGAGTCGGCGGTCCGGTGCTGGGCTTGGCGAAGCAGCGGATTGCCGTGGGTGGGGCCGACCAGGCCGGCCCGGAACCGTCCGCTACCGGTGAGCCAGCTGACCGAGCGGCCATCGTCGGCGCATCGCAGCAGCAGGTCGTCGCTGGGTGTCACACCGCTGAACAGGACCAGGTGGTCGAGCCGGACTAGCGGCAGCAGCCTGCGTCCGGGCTGGTCGGGGTGGTACACCCGGACGGTGTCGCCATCGAGGTGCAGGCTGGTGCCGGGGGTTTGCACGTAGAGGGTGTTGAGCAGCTCAGTCACGCCACTGTCCCAATGGTCGTGGGGTCAACAGATCGGGTATGGCCTGCCACCGGCCGTCGGTCAGCTCGGGCAGGCAGTCCTCGCGCAGCGAGCATTGCCGGCAGCGGGCGTCGTTGCGTGCCGCAGGCAATGCCGGGGTGTCCAGCAGCCGGCGTACGGCCGCGGTCGCGGCCACGACCCGGTCGAGCAGGTCGGCGTCGATGGATACGGCGTGTCGGCGCCGTTCGGCCACCGAGTAGATGTAGCCGGTTGGCACGTCGAAGCCGGCTTCGAGGAGGCAGAGCGCCTGCCCGCCGAGTTGCAGCTCGGCGGGCCCGCCGGCTTTGTACCGTCCGACCTTGTATTCGACAGGTGTGGCCGTACCCCTCTCAAACTCGACGATGTCGCAGATGCCGCGCAGGCCGTGGGTGTGGCTCCACACCGGTAGTGACCGGATCACGGTGAGGCCCCGGCGGCGTTGGATGCCGGGCAGATCGACGGTGGTGTGGCTGAGGTCACCGCGTACCGTCTCGGCGCTTTCCGACCAGACGCCTTCGACGTGAATCAGCGCGGTCTGTCGGTGGCAGTAGGCGTAGTGCTCCAGCGCGGACAGCGGCACCTCCCGCAGGGCGGTGCCGCTGTCCGTCGGGTGGTCGTCGGTCACGGCCAGAGGTCGACCAGCTTGGTCAGCTCTACACCGTCCGGTAGCCCTGACTCGTCGATGGTGCGGGTGTAGTCGGTGTGGGCGCGTGCTGCCTTGTCGTCGTTTTTGCGCTTGAGCGTGATGCGTTGGGTGAGGGCGGCCGACGGGGCGACCCCGAAGGCGTCGGGGTGGCTGAACACGTAGAGGCCGCACAGCTTCATCTCGCCCCGGGTCGCGGCTCGGTCGTGGTCGAACATGACCGTGATGGCCTGCCATAGCGCGGCTAGGTCGTCGCTGGTCACGCCGGTCTTCGTGGCGCGGGGCGCGGAGTAGAACGCGTGCGCCCGGTACAGGCCGTACGGGACGGTCCACTTCGAGCCAATCTCCGTGCGTTCTCCCTTGTCGATGTCCTCCTGTCGGGTCTGCGTTACCCGAGTGATGGTGTGGTCGGTGGGCAGGATCGGATCGATGCTGCGGGCGAAAGTGAGCTGGAGCGGGCCGCGGACCTGGCCGGCGCCGCCGTCCTTGCCGGTACTGAGGACGCCGCCGAACATGCGGATGTCGAAGTAGTGCTCGCACATCCACCGTTGCGCCTCGTCGGCCTTGCCCGGGTTGGCCTTCAGCGCCTGCTCGATCCGGGTGTTCAGGGCGAAGCCGGCCTCGACGAAGATGCCGTAGTGCGGGTTGTCGCCGCGCAGCAGCGACACCGTGTCGCGGATCTTGCGCTTGATCGCCACGTCGGTGATCAGGCCCTGTCCGGTTTCGTCGTCGGTACGCGGCTGGTTGCCGGCGTCCGGGTCGCCGTTGGGGTTTCCGTCGCTGACGTCGAACAGCAGGACGGCGTCGTGGCGACGGGTGGGGTCGAGGTGCGCGGCGGTCATGCGTCGTCTCCTTCGTCGTTGGTGGTTGGCTTGACGTCGTCGGGCTCGGGGGGAAGGTCGGTCTTCTTCTTGTTCGCAGCCGCCGCGAGTCGTTCCGCCCGCATCTCGGCCCGCTGCTGGTGGTAGCCGAGGATGAACTGGGCCTTGTCGGTCAGCACCGCACCGCGGGGAATCGCGACGCCAAGCTGGACAAACAGGTCGTCGAGTCGCCGTTCGTACGCGTCGGACCAGTTCGGTCGGCGCAGGGGCCCGCGCAGTCGTTTGAGCCACGCCTGCACGTTGCGGCGGCCGGAAACGATGACGACCTGCGGGTTGTCGATGGCCCGGCCGAAGTAGCGTTCGGCGAAGGTGGTGTTCAGCTTCTGGTCGGCGACCCGGAACACGGTCCGTTGCAGATCGTCCATGACGGCGAAGATGCGACCGGACACGTAAGCCGGCTGCTTGTGTTCCACACTCAAGGTCGGTGTCAGCCTCTCTCGTTCATGCGGGGGCAGGTTCGGGTAGCGGCGCAGGGCAAGCCGGATCAGTGCGGCTCGGGCAGCGTCGAGCCGGCCGTCGATGCGGATCCGGTTGATCACGTGGTTGAGCAGTTTCGGCGGCAGCGGCCGCTTGAGCAGCGCGGCGCCGAGCAGCCGGTGGAACAGGTCAGGCGGACGGTGCTCACCGGACGCTCCGAACTTGGTCCAGGTCCCGGGGCCACCGTTGCGTCCCGCCTCGAACCGTCCCGCCGCCCGGGCCAGCTGCGAGACCTTGACCTCCACCACCTCACCGGTCCAGGCGTCGACGATCCTGTGGTCGCCGAACCAGGCCCGGACGTTGTCCTTCACCTGGCGGACCGGCTGCTCGACCCAGTCCCGCACAACCACCCGGGCGACGTTGCCGCCCACCGTCACCGAGCAATACCGAGACAGATCATCGACCGCCGCCTCCTTGCCACCCGCAGGACCCGCGATCAGGCTATGAATCTGGGTCGGGTCCAACTGCTCCACGGTCGCCCACGGGTCGAACGTCGAACCGCCCAGAACCCACCAGGCGAGCCGAGCGTTCTGCCCGGACAAGGCGGTGCTGTGCAGCGGATCGGAAAGCAGACCGGTCAGCGCGGTCATAAACTTCAGGCCACAGTCGGCGCAGATTGGGGTGTTGGTGAGTTGCTTCTGCAGCTCGTAGCCGTGCGCCGCCTCGTTCATGCTCACCAGCGACGCGCTTTGAGTAGCGCCGGGCAGCCACCGCCGAGGAATCTGCTGCGGCACGGTCTTGAGCAACGGCTGCACCTGCCCGCAGACCAGACACAGGCCCGAGCGCCCCGAACCCTTCCGGTCGCCAGCCACCCCGGCCCAGAACCGACGCGCCGAACCGGTATCCGCCGCGTAGACCCCGTCGACCCAGAAGCCGATCAGGTCACCCCTGCTCCAGTCGGCTGGCGGTTGGAGCACGCCGGCGTGCCCGTCCCGGTAGAAGGCGGCAACGGCCGGGCCCGGGCCGTCCGGTTCGGCAGCAGCCCAGTCGGCGATCAGGGCGCGGAAGGCGTCGTATTGCTTCGCAACCCGCTCCGGCTTGGCACCCTCCGACAGCCAGCCGAAGACGTACTCACCGTTGTCGACAGCGAGCACGGGCGAGATCCCAACGGTACGGGTCACCGCCGGCACCAGCCGCTGCGCGCCGAACCGGTGCTGCGGGTCGTCCTTGTCGGCGGTGTCGACAAGGTCTCCCCGGGGTACGCCGTTCGCGTCGATCTCCAGGCTCCACCGCACGGGTTTGCGAGCGTAGAACGCCGGAACGGCGCGGGCGGGGTCGGCGTCCGTGACGGTGTCGGCGTACTCCACCAGCCGTTGCAGCAGCACTAGGCCACCTGGCCTTCCATCGGAAGCGCCAGCTCGATTCCACGCTCGGGCACGTAGAGCACACCGTCGACGACCCGAGCTGCGAACCACTCCATCCTCGGCTGGGCAGACGTTCCGTCCCTATGGATGGAGTGCAGCATGATGCCGATCTCCTCGTTGACCTCCGCACGTCGGGTGTCATCCGGCCAACCGAACGCAGCACTGAACTCGCGAGTGCCGAGGTATGGCTGCTGGAAGCAGGCTCCCTTGCGGACCCGACGACGAAGCTGATCCCGGTACGCCGCGACCGGCTTGTCCGCGTGCGCGGCCAACTCGATGTGGGCGTGGATCCTGTACGCCACATCCCGCAAGCAGACGGCGTTGCGTTGATCGCGGTGAGCGGTGGTGTCCACCCGGCGGACGCCCTTGATCGCCTCGGCCAGCGGCGCAACATCGGAGGTCTCGTTGCGCCGGAGCGAGAACTGCTTCACCGGCTTGAGGACCTCGATCGCGACAACCTGGTACCGCATCTCCGGCTTCCAGAAGATCGATTCAAGTACGCCCACGGCAGCCGACGGAGTCATCACCGGATAGCTAACCCGCTCCACCTTCAGCTCCGGCCGCGAGAACAGCGCCGCCTCACCACTGACCTGCACAACCACCGGCAGATCACCCTCCGCGCTCCGCCGCAGAGTTAACCCGTTGACCACATCCGTCGTCACAGCACAAATCCCTCCACCTCAAAGACCAGAGGCAATCGAACATACGATCGAAGATTTACTGAACCATGGGATCGACAGATCCCTCACCAACAGGCGCGAGCATTCACGATCGGTACGACAAAAATGGCTGATTGATCAACCAGATGATGCTCGTCGCCAACCAGTGCCCGGGCATACGCTGGAACTCGCCCAGCTCATGCCCGGGGCAGCGACGAAAGCCTTCCGGCCACCATCCAAGGTTGCGATCCTCAGCACCACAAGGCACTGCAGACACTCAAGCTCACTTGGTGCCGCTCAATGTATCTAACTTCCTTGGGTGTTGGCCGGTTAAAACACCAGTCAGCATTTTGTCATTGACAGTATGTCCATGGCGGGGTATATCTCGCCAAGCCCCCGGCTCCGAGTGGTGGCGCTGTCTCTCGCAATAGGTGACTACCGCTGCGTCAACAAGCGTTCCGCCCAGGACCCGCCCACCCGTCAGGTCGAAGGCGGATCGAAGTACCAGTGGAGCGCGCTTCGCGTTTGCGCTTTCCTGGCGTCCCCGGGCCAGTCGTCAGAGAAGAAACTGCTCCAGATTCGGGTCAATATTGATGCCGGTGGCGTCGTCATACTCGCCAACCCACTCGACCAGCACGCCCCGCCGCACCTCGTTGCCACCGAGGATCGGCCGCATCAGCGCCATCACGCCAGGTCGGCGCAGCGCGCTGGGATGAAGGTTCGTGGTGAACGCCTGCAATCGTCGCAGCTTCGCCAAATCCGGAACCGGCGCCTGGCGCAGGTCCTCAACCAGTTGCTCCAGTTCACGCCGCAGCTGAGGCGTCTCAGCGCCCTGGGGCGTGACCACGCTGATCCCGTCATCGTTGATCATCCGGAACGCCAGCTTCCTATCCCGCCGTTTGGTGCTCGCGTCCATGGGCCCCTCGGCCACGGTCTCGAACTCCCACCGCCGGCGGGCCTGCTGGATGCGCTGCCCAACGTGTTGACTGTCGGCGATGTTGAGCAGGTCGTACACGTTGCGGTAGTAGCGTCCTAGCGCCGTCAGGTCGTCCGGGTCGGCCTTGTCCGGTCCGAACTGGCGCCCGGTGCAGCCGACCAGTGTCTTGTACGTGGGCGGCTGCCCGCCGTCCTCCGACGCGAACACGACCACTCGGCCGCCCTCCGCCATCCGCCCCTCGCGGTTGGCTCGCCCGGCTGCCTGAAGCAGCGAGTCGGCCGGCGCCATCGCCCGGAACACCACTGGGAAGTCGACATCCACCCCAGCCTCGATCAGTTGAGTGGCCACAAGCAGAACGGGCTCGCCCCGGCCAAGGCGTGCCCGTACCGTCTCGAGCACCCTCCGCCGGTGGTCCGGACACATCCGGGTGGACAGGTGCCAAGCCACACCATCCGGCGCGGCAGCCCGCCAGTGGTCAAACACCGCCTTGGCGTCCGCGGTCGTGTTGACCACAACCAGCGCCGCAGGCTCCGACGCGGCCTGGTCGGCGATGCCAGCCAGCGTTGGCTTCGGGTCGAGCTGCCACTCGTACCGCACTCGTCGCAGATCACTGACCAGCTTCGGCGTGTCGTGGATCAGGTCGGTGCAGGGCATGCCCTTGAACTCGTCGAGCGCCCAAAAGCTCGGCTGTGTTGCCGAGGAGAGCAGCACGGACGCGCCGAAGTGCCGCACGAGCAGCCGGAGTCCGTCGAGTATCGGCGCGAGCATCGCGTGCGGCAACGCCTGCACCTCGTCCAGCACAATCACCGAGTTGGCCAGCCGGTGCACTCGGCGCATCGCCGACGGTTTGCGGGCATACAGCGACTCGAAGAGCCGGACGAAGGTGGTGACGACGAACGGAGCGTCCCAATTCTCGGCCGCCAGCCGCGCCCACCGGCCGGCTTCCGGGTCGTCGAAGTCAGCCTGGCTGTGGTGTTCGAGGACGACCGGCTCGGCCCCGTCCTCGTTGAGCAACCGGCGGTAGACGGCGGCGTTCTGCTCGGTGATGGTGAGGAACGGGACCGCGACGATCACCCGCCGCAGGCCATGCGTCTCTGCGTGCCGCAGCGCGAAGCCACCGCTCGCGAGGGTCTTCCCGGCCCCGGTCGGCGCACCGAGGCGAAACACTCCACGATCCCGCTCAGCCGCCGATAGGCAGTCCGCGTAGACCTGCTCCCGCAGACGGCCTACCGGAGTACCGCCGCGCCCGGCGAGTGCGTCAGACCGCCGCTGCTCGAACAGCTTGTACAGGTGGCCGAAGTCGACGTCCGGACCCACTCGTGGATTGGCCAGTCCCTGAAAATGTGCGCTGGTGTCCAGGCTGTCCGCATCGACCAGAGCGCTGTAGCACAGACGCAGTGCCATCTCCCCCACCAGCGGATCTGCCCGCCAGTGCGCCGGCACCATATGGTCGAGCCGCCCTGGCAGGTCCGGCAACAGCCCAGGCAGTTCCCGCTCAGCCGACGCCACGTTGCCGGGTGCGTCAGCAAGTCTCTTCCGGAACGCGTCGCGCAGGCTAGGCGTATCGATCAGTCCGCCATGGTGGCCGAAGACCGCACCGGCGAACCCGCCGAGTCCACGATCGTACGCGACCCGGGTACCGAGTGACTTATGGTCGATGCCGACTGGACCGCCAGTGGACGCGACAGCAGCAAGCTTGTCCTGCCAGGCGCAGGCCGCCTTGCCCACGTCATGCAGCGCACCAAGCCAGTACGCAACGTCACCCCCACCGAACGGGACGGCGAACCGTCGCGCCAACTCCGCGGTGCTACGAAGATGCTCGGCAAGAGAATGCCACCGGGTACGGCCAGGAGCAGGGCTGTGCGCCCACAGAGAACTCACACCAGCCACGAAGACTCCTCACCAACGTCGTAGAGGCGTACCTCACTACAGATCCTGAATGATTCGGCTGGCTCACCGGCCTCCCAGAGCGACCTGTTCGCGTTGGGCCGGGATGAGGCCAGGCAGCGCGCTGTACAGGGTGCTGCGCGAAACGCCGAGAAGCTTGGCGATCGAGGTCATCGTGCGGTTCGGCTCGGCGAGCAACTGCAGGGCGTACGCGGCCTTCTCCGGTGTCATCGCCGGCGGCCGGCCGAGACGTTGCCCGCGGGCGCGAGCGGCGGCCAGGCCCTCGTTGGTGTTGGCCACGATGATGGTTCGTAGGAACTCGGCCAACGCAGCGAAGACATGGAAGACGAACATCCCGCCTGCGGTGGTGGTGTCTAGCTTCTCGTGCAGGGACTGGAAACCGACGCCATGGCGCTTGAGCCGACCGACGATGCCAATCAGATCCTCCAGCGATCGGCCGAGCCGGTCGAGCGAGAGGACGGTGAGCACGTCGCCGGGCCGGATGTACTCGAACACCTTGGCCAGCTCGGGCCGGTCCGTGTTCTTACCGGAGGCCTTGTCGAAGAAGCACTTGGCGCAGCCGGCCTCAGTCAGTGCGGCTTGCTGCCGGGCGAGATTCTGCTCACGGGTGGAGACTCGCCCGTAGCCGACGAGCACGCCCGCGAGCGGAGTCGGGGCGAGCAGGTCACCCTCGGCGGGCATGGGAGTGAGGGTCACGCTGTCCAGCGTGCCTGTCCTGACCCAACACAACTGATCAGTGGGCACGCTTGTGACCAGCGAGATGTCAACTTCACTGGACCCGCCGGGAGCTACGGAGACCCACTCGAACTGATACGTACGGAAGAAGCCGAGGACCGTAGGACCCGGCTCCGGCGGTTGCAGCCTTGGGCAACTCCGACACGCAGAGCAGCTTCAGTGGGTCGGCTGGCCTGACTGCCGGGCCAGCAGGTCAACTTGACTGGAACATGTCACCTTCGCCGGGTCAGGACAGTGCCCAATAAACCCGTCGTTGCATTGTTGGACACGCCGACTTCTCGGACGGGTTTTTCGGACGCGATCTGCCCACCCCGACGACGCATCTTGATCTTGTCCGGAAAACGATCGTTTCTCAAACAAGATCAGAAACCCGAAGGACGAGGCATCAAATGCGGCGCGCGCAATAACTTGTGATCATCGCAAACAAGTGCGCAGAATGTAGGCGTGACTCGACGAGACATCTTCACCGACGTGGCCGCGATCCTCTACCCGATCCCGCAACCCGACCCCGGCGAGGAGCACGACGACGGCTTTCTCGCGGCGCGAGACGAAGCTGCCGAGGACCAAGAACGTGCTGTCGAGAACCTGCGGGCCGCGTGGGACGGAGGCGACCAGGACCCGCTGATCGGCGCGCTGGCCGGTGCCCGCCGCGCGAAGGAGGAAGCCGAGCAGCGGATCCGCGAGCTGATCGCCTACGGCCGCGAGTTCGTCCAACCCCGCCCCTACACGCTGGGCGACCTGGCCGCAGCCGCCGGCATGTCCATCTCCGGCACCCGCACCGCCTACAGCCACCGCGATGTCGCCCAGGTCGCCGACGCCACCGGCGCCAAGCCCCGAGAGTGGCGAGCCTCCGATCCCGAGGACGGGCAGGCAACGGCATGAGCACGGCGGCCTGCCTCTGCCCAATCCGCTGGCAGCGCCTCTACGCCAATATCGAAGACACTCGCTACGAGGTGGAACCAAGTCTCGGCGACACCGCGACCAGCCTGCTGTTCCGAGCCTGGTGCGCTGGCTGCAACGCCGAGTACCCCCACCCGTTCCGCATCAGCGCTACGCGGCACCAGGCGGCCTGACCGGGCCACCCCGTGACCTCAATTGCGCTAGCCGTGCCGGACACGACACCCACCGGCAGGACGGCTTTAGCGCCAAATTCCGTCCCGTTCTTCCTTCCGACCCCCGTGTTCGGCGGTGGGCACGGGCATGGGAACCCACCCCACGGCCACCTGCCCCGCAGTCAACGGATGCCGTTCCGGCCCCCTCACAGTGAGGCCGGAGCGAGCGCGACGAACTGGCGCTGCCCCGACCGGCTCACGCGCACCTGGTGGGCCAGCGCGTCGCAGTGCGGGCACGTGGGGGGGGGGCACCGGCCCGGCGCAGGAGGCGGTCATGCACCCCAGACGGCAAGCGTCCGTCCACCGCGCCGTCGCAGCCAGCGATGAGAAGGAAAGGACCACGAGGGTCATCGCCATGGCCACCGCGGCCGATATGGCGGCAGAGATCCTGCACGCACCGGGTCGCGATGCCTGGCCACGACGGCCAGGACCATCGCTCACCTGCTACACCTGGTCGCCATTGTGGCTCGCAACCATCGCGGCCAGAGGTAGCCCTACCGAGCCCGGGGTTGACTCCCGTCAACCCCGGGCTCCCTGGAAACGATTGTCCCCGCCCCGTCGTCGTGCAGGGCAGTTCGGCGTCGAGGTACACAGGTCGCCGCCGGGCTGCCACACCTTGGCGCTGGGCTGACCGGCGCTACAAGGGCCTGCATCGTGCCGGTGTCCGCGCGCAGCCTCACCACAAGCGATCAAGCCCTCGGCGCTCCTAGACTGAACGGCTGTCGATAGCCGCCACCGGACCAGAGACATCTCTATGTAGGGGCGACCGCAGCGGTGCGCCTGGCAGGATCGTCGAGGACGAGCTGGGCGCTCGGGGCACGGCCCTGGAGATCCTCTCTGGGGCTTGTCATGCGGGGTCGTCGGGCCGATACGTGGCGATGATCTTGGAGAATTCGAACGCCTGTTGTTCGACGTATGTGCATTTGGCGAGGTCGTTGCCGCTGAGGTCCGCGCACTCGGGCAGGGTGCCCTGGTTACGGTCGCGGGTGGCGTCCCAGCCGGAGAGGCAGCCGAGTTGGCGTTCCCGGGCGAATTCGACGAGTTGACGCATGTTGTGCAGGGTGAAGATCTTCCCGTTGATGTGGCGGCCGAACATGGGGCAGGCGCCGATGCGACGCCATACCTTGGCGGGGACCCAGTCCGGCCAGGCGGCGGAGATCTGGGTGAACATGCCGTTGAGGGCGATGACGCAGCACTCGTAGGCGTCCGGTGGTGAGGTCTGGCCGAATTCCATGAGCATGCCGTTGATCAGGGAGGGTTGGATTCCGGCATTGGCGAGGCGGTGCAGGAGTCGTACCCCGCCGTCGTTGAAGCCGACGAGGCTTCCGGGTGCCCCGTCGACGGGCAGGGTGTAGGAGACCTTGAGGCTGGGGTGGGCCTGCAGGACTTGGGCGATGGCCGCGACGTGGCGGTCTTGGCCGGCGTCGTTGTGGATGAATCCGCCTTCGAAGTCGAAGTCGAGGTGGTTGACGTTGTAATTGGCCAGGATCGCTTCATAGGTCGCGGCGATCTTGACGACGTCGGTTTCCTCTTCTTCCAGGGGCACGTTGGACGCCCCGCCGAAGGACAGGATGGTCTTGCCGCGCCTGGCCGCGAACGCGGCTATGTCATCCTTGCCGTGGGTGCTGGTGGTGGCGTCGCCGAGGCTGTCGTAGCCGCCCCAGTAGACCTTCTTGTCGCCGCCGGGTTTAGCGACCAGGAATCCGGTGAAGAATCCGTCGATGCCGGACTCGTTGGCGTACTCGGTCAGTTGCGGGTTGGGCCAGGCCGTGTAGTCGACGAAGGGTGCCCGGGGGGCGTCCCAGTCGCCGGGGTCGGGTAGCGGCTGCGTGGTGGAGGCGGTGAAGTCCTCGGAGTAACCGGAGTAGTTGCGGGAGATGTCGTAGGCCCGGACCTGGAACGTGTACGTGGTGGAGGGTGCCAGGCCGGACACGGTGGCGTTGGGCCGGGGCGTCGTGATCGTGGCGATTGGGCCGTCGGCCGGATGGAAGGTGATCTCGTAACCCGCCACGGCGATGTTGTCGGTGGAGGGGGCCCACTCCAGGCTCAGACTGTGCGCGGCGGCGGCGAGGGCGCGGACCTGGCAGGGTGTGGTGGGTGGCTCGTTGTCGGCGGGCGGGTCGGCGCTGTGGCCATCAACGGTGAAGGTCTGCGGTAGCAGCTTGGGGTCCTCGCCGGCCCCGACGCCACCGTTCTGCATGGCGAGGGTGAACGACTGCGACCCGTGCGCCGGGATGATCTTCTTCTCCGCGACGAGGACACCTTCGATGGTGCGCACTGGTGACTCGGATGGCGTGAAGACGAGTCCGTAGTTGTTGACAATATGGTGGGCGTCGGTGAAGGAGAAAGCGATCTTCGGGTCGATGGTGTCTTCATCGGTGTAGTTGGTCAACGTGACCTTAAAGGTGGCCCACCACTCGTTGCCGTTGGGTAGCCATTCCGCAACAGCGATGACCATTCCCTGTTCGAGCGTCATACTGTCCTCCGAGCCTTCTGGCTTGATTTCATAGCGGCTGCAGCGCCGGCAGTCTCGTCCTGCCAGAAGCGCTGGATTGATCACGCCACCTGTGTCGCGGTGGCATGCGGCCGGGTCCTGAGCAGTTCAGGGCTCAAGACCCCGGCACGCCCTGGCGGGTCGTGTCCGCCGGTGCCGCAGTGGCGACTCCTGCGCCGACGAGTCCGGACAGGGCGAGGACTGCGGCCAGCCCG
Organism: Micromonospora olivasterospora; assembly: GCF_007830265.1. Taxonomy (NCBI): domain Bacteria; kingdom Bacillati; phylum Actinomycetota; class Actinomycetes; order Micromonosporales; family Micromonosporaceae; genus Micromonospora; species Micromonospora olivasterospora. The sequence goes on along the minus strand of NZ_VLKE01000002.1, from coordinate 70,963 downwards.
AGGGCGATGCGTAGCATCCGCATGAGCAAAACCTCCATAGAGGGATGCGAGTGGGTTGAGGGTTAGGCTGCCATCGACGACCGGCCCACATGTTAACTGTGTGTATCTATGCATGTTCGGAAAGTGACAGACGGGAGGGTGCCTAGGGTGGGAGGATCGGGGGTTACCCCTGACCGGCGACAAAACCCGTGAAGACCAACTCGAGGGCCGCGGCCCAGGAGCAGCCAGGCGTCGTCGACCGGGTCGTGCCGCGCGACACATCGCTCGCCTCGTTCCAGGGCCGCACCATCGACCTGTCCAAGAGTTGGGAGGGCGCGCAGGCCTGCGCCGTCCTGTCGCGCACCGAGGTGCGTTGTTACGCCTCCCGCGAGGAGGAGAAGGCCGATCTGGCTTCTCGCGCCACGTCGATCGGCGTGTCCCGGGGTACTGCCGGGCCCATTGGCACACTCGACTGGAACGGGTGCGACGAGGGCTGGGTGTGCATCTACGAGCACCAGAACTTCGGAGGTCGCAAGCTCAGTTTCAACGACGAGTTCTGGCACGACCTCGCGACTTGGGCGTTCGTGGACATGACGACGTCGTTCACGAACAACCAGGGTGGCGGGCTCTTCGGGTGTTCGGGCAGCGACAGCGGCATTCTCGGCGACGGCGCCGGTGACAACCTCACGATGACCGACTGCACGGCGTCGGCGAACCTGGGCACCTACAACGACCGGACCGAGGACATCCACGGCTGATGCCCTGAGCGGTTCAGCAATCGCACCCTCGTCTGGGTGGGTGGCGTCTCCGGGACGCCACCCACCCAGACTCGTCAGCGGGGCATGGTGGCGTACTCGGCGACCAGGTACGACCGGTAGGTGATCACTGCGGGGATCGTCACGTTCAACATGCCCGCCGTCTCGGTCAGCACCGCCTCGTATCCAAGCAACGCGCCGGAGGTCGGGTCAACGATCACGGTGTACTGGGCGGGTAGACCATGGGCGTCAGAGGTGATCGAGAACGCCTCCCCGGACCGCCCGGCGCGGTCGGTGACAGTGCCGGTCACCGTGATACCTGGCAGGTCAGCGAGAAGCCTGAGTGCCGCCGCGCGCTGCGCCGGGTTCAGCAGCCGCACGCCGGCGAGTTCGGCGATAGCCTCCAGGTACTGCACTGGGGCCTCCGGCGCGGGCGCGCCAGCAGTGAGCCACGCGCGCAACGTGGTGGCGTCCGTGGGCACCGGGCCCCGCCAGCGGTGGAACTCGCCGGCCGCGTAGTCGCGTGTCTTCTCCGACGAGTTGGTCCGGCCGCCGCGCTTCTTCCACTCCCGGCGGTCCTCGTCAGAACGGAACGTCGGGGGCAGTGCCTTCCAGATCTGCCGGCCGGCGTTGTCGTCGGTCCGCCAGGATCGCCACTGCTCCGGTACGACAGCGGACGTCGTTCGCCCGCCGGTGATCGAGGAGTTCAGGAACCAGTTCGCCGACTCCAGGTACTCGACTGTACCGGCTGGCCGCTGCGGTGCCGGCTGTCCCGCCGCCACCTCCGCCAGGCGCCGCAGCCGGGCTCTGGCCGGTTCCGTGCTCGCCGGCGGGCCGTAGGTGAGGATCGCGGGGGTGGCCGCGTACGCCGGCTGCGGATCCCGAGTCGTCTCCAGCACTACCGCACCAGCGAACAGCGCCAGGACCACCGCGCCAGCCGTCAGCACGAGACGGCGTCGTGGCACCGCCCGTCTGGCCGGACGATCCGCGCGGTCGGTGGCGAGGATTCGCGCCAGGTCGCGCGTACGACGCTCCTCGTCCTCGGGCCGGCTGTCCCGTGCGGGATCCAAGCCGCCCAACAGTTGACGTACCTCATCGGCAGAGTTCATCTCATCGCCCCCCATTCGACATCGACGGCGCCGTCTGCGGCGCCTGCCCCGCCTCGACACCGACCACACCCAGTCGCGTCCGAAGCCGGCGGCGGGCGCGCATCAGCCGCATCGCGAACGTCGCCCGCGAGCACCCGAGAACGACCGCCGCCTCGGCGACGGTCAGACGCTCCCAGGCGACCAGCCGAAGGACCTCCCGATCGGCCTCCAGAACCTGATCAAACGCCACCGCAACGTCACGCTGGCTGATCACCTCGTCCGCGTGATCCGCCGCCACCGACTGATCCGGCTCCGCCGCGACGCGCAGCGTCAACTCCCGCCACCGTCGACGGCCTCTGGCCTCGTTGGCCAGCACTAGCGCTCGGCCGGCGGCGCGCAGCTCGCGCAGGTCGGGGATGTGGTTGTAGAGGGTGCCGGGGCTCAGTCCCGCCGTCGCTGCTGGAATGACCGACACCGTCCCCGTCCAACGCGACTGCGGGCCGACTTCGATGACAATCAGCCGCTTGATCATTTGCCATCGAAGAAAGCCCGCCCAGGTCAGGGACACAGCGCCGGGCCGATATGCCTGTCACGGGACACCGTGCCGACCGGCGCACCGGTGACCCGGGCCAACTGGTTGGTGGTCAGCACGCGGTGCTGGTCGAGCAGCACCAGCAGCTCGTGCGACGGACCGCCAGCGGTCCGCAGCCGCTGCACGAACGCCCGGTCAGACAGAGCACCCCTCCCCAAGTCCGCCTCTATGGCCACCTTCCTTGACACAGACAGTGTCAGTCGCCTGCCGACCGGAATCTGTCACAGGCGGCCTGGCCTGCGCTGTGAGCGGGGTCGGGGTTGCCGTTCGTGCCTGAAGCAAACGGCAACCCCGGCCAGCCCGGTTGGTCAATCAGGTGGTGGCAGCGTTTCCCCGGGGCATCGCCTGGTCAGGACCCGGGTGACCCGGGACGGGGCCAGCCGGCGCCACAGAGGCGGGCGGCTCTTCCCCGATTTGACCGGGGGGTCGCCGAAGTGGTCACGGATTCGCTGCAAGTCGTCGTCGCTGACCGGTTCGGCGGTCGTGAGCGCAATGGTGGCCTCCGAGGACCGGGATTCCTCGGGTGGCTTGGCCGTGCCGACGAACCGGGTGCCGGGCGTGACGATGCGTTTCCACTGCTGTTCCCACCGGGCGAGGTCCGCTGGGCCGCCTCCGCACTGCCTCACGATGGAGAGCACCACCGGCAGGGTCGGCTCGGTGCGGGCGGTGAGGAGTTCCCACTCCGGCGTGCCAGACCGGCCCGTCGACCAGGAGGCGGTCGTGCTCTGGCGCCAGCTTCGGATGTCCATGTTCTTGTCGGTGATCAGGTCCAGCAGCGTCGCGACCACGTCGTGCACGGTGCGTGCCTGGGCGAGGCTGCTCGGGCACGCGAGCATCGGATCGGTCCGAGTGAAGGTGACGACGCTGCTGTCGTCGTCCTCGTCGACCCGCGGCGCGAGTACCACCGTCTCGGTCTTCGACGGCAGCACCGGGACCTCGCTCGACGCCGCCAAGCTGGGGTTTCCCCTTTCTCGGTGCAGCTTTTCGGCGATCTTGTGGTAAGTGCGGCACTGGCTGAGGTCCTCCTCGGTGACAATGACCCCGCACAGCCGGACCGCCTCGAGGAACTGCTCCACGCACTGCCAGCCGCGGTAGGTGCCGTCCGCCATGGTGGACAGCGTGTTCGGCTTGACGTGGACTTGCTTGGCCAGGCGAGCGAAGGGGATGTCCCCCTTGAGCTCGCGCAGCTTTAACGCCAGCTGCTTGGCCGGCTTCCGGTCGCTGATCGGCTTCAGGTGTCGCCCCATTGCGACTACTTCCGGTCACGCGCGGGGCGGCAGAGCCGCCAGGTAGGACAGGAGCGAGCGGGCGGGCGCCGCCGCCGATCGCGTCGCCTGCACGGCCGTGGCGGTGACCGCCGCCGATGCCAGGACGCACACCTCGACCGGGAAGCCCCACGCCAGCATCGTCAGCACGAGCCCGTAGACGCCGACGACCAGGAACACCTGGACCAGCCAGCGGTTCTGCCGGACGGGAACGTCGAGATGAGGTAGACAGGTTACGTCACGCACAGACACGGTCCTCTCACGGGAGGACGCCCCGGGGGCTCTCATGAGCCCACGGGGCGCCCGATCGGGTTCAGGCTCGCGGCGGCCATCCAGCAAAACCGAAGCCGACTGTCATCAGCTCACGGTCAGCCGCACGCGTGCATGAAGCCTAAGCACACGCCCTGTCACCTTCCTGCAAGTTGCCGTGTCCAGAATGGTCAAATATTTTTCAATTGATCTTGTTATTGATCGAGATGGTCGTTCGTTCGACGCCTCCGAGGCAGCCGATCGGCGCAAGATCAGCGCAAGATTTGTCAAAATCAGGCTGCTGGTGTGGCGGTCATGGGCCCTGACGCGTTGTACTTGTCATATTGCTCAGCCAGGGCAACCAAGAGGCTACTTAGCGTTACCTGGCAGGGTGTAGATGTCCCCGACTCGGTCCGCAAGGGTTCAGGCGAGCGGGGTGGGGGTCTCCCGCTGTCACGGGAGACCCCCCGAAGTCCGCCGCTTGGCGGTGGGGCACCAACCGCCCTGCCGCCAACGGCGGACGAGGACGAGGACATCACCCCCACTTGGGACCGACATCCACTCGTACTGCGGCACTCTACTTTCCGCATTCATTCGGTCGCTACCCGTCACCGAGACATTTCCGCGTTGGTCCGGCATCTGATCCCGCTGGTCAAGCATGAGATTGCGCCGCCTAACGCGAAGGACTCCAGCGGCTGGTGCGTAGCGCTCGGTTAGAGAGGCAGGGACCGCTGGCGGGTCTTGACCGGCCGGCCGTTGACGTGGTCGGTGATGTAGCCGGTGGGCGGATGCCAGTGCGCGGACCAGTTGTTCTCCTTCACACCCTGGACGAACCGCTTGAGGTGTTCGACCTCGTCGGGGCGCCGGTCGAGGCTTTCCCCGGCCAGGAGCAGGACCCACTCGTCGACCTCGTGGCGGTGGCAGAACTGCAGTTCCCGGGCCGCTTCGTATACCCCGTAGCCGGAGCAGTCCAGCGACATGCGGGCGGCCCGGCCGAACGCCAGCGCCGGCTCGATCGCGGGGAAGAAGAACCACTGGCCGAACCCGACGGCGTACCCGCGGGTGACGCTGCGATCGTCGCGCAGTACCTCCCCGGGCAGCTCCTCGCACGCGACGGCGGCGAGGTACCAGCCGGCGTCCAGGCCGTTGCCGAACGCCGATTCGCCTCTCTCGTACCGCTCGCAGAGCATCTTGCGCCGCGCCATCGGGTGGCCTCCGTTCTCGTCGTCGCCGGTTCGGTCAGCGGGTGAGCCGGCTCGATGAGGGGCCTTTGCCGAGCCGCCAGTCCGACGGCTTACGCGCGGCGAAGGTCTCCCCATGCAGGATCCGGTCCCGCTCGCGGACCGCCTCGGCGCAGGCCACATGCGCCCATCCCTCGGTCACCTTCCCGAGCCGGGCTCCGGCACGGTAGCCGCGTCCGCACGTCACGCAGGTGCCGGCGAAACTGGCCGCGACGCCGGTGGTCTGCTTCGCGCGCGGCTGGGCGCCCGCGCTGCGGCGCTTCCCGGCGGTCGCGGCCGTCTTGCCCGTGGTCTTCTTCGGGCGAGGCTTGCGCGACGGCTTACCGGCCCCGGAGGTGCTGCCGGCCCCGGTGGCGCCGAGTTGCTTGGGCAGCTCGCCGTTCGTCGGCAGGTTCAGCGCCCGCCGGTACGTGGCGTCGGCGGCGGCCTGCCGCCGGGCACGAGACTTCGTCACGCCCGCACCGTACGACGCTTCACCGCACACCCCCGGCCGCCACGCCAGCGGCGAGCGGGGTGCGGCGTTTCCGCGGGCCTACTTCAGGGGTTCGCCACCCGGCTTGTGGGCCTCTTCCCGGAATTTGTGAACCTTCACGCGTCCGCTTGTGTGGCCGGCGCTCTTGGGCTGGCGGCCACTCATGGGATCGGGGCTTCGCGCGCCCGCGCGTAGGCGGCTCTCGAAACTCTCGAAACCCAGCCCGCCCTCCGGAAATCTCGGCCCCAAAGTTTCCGAACCCGTACAGGCAGCGAGGCCGGGAACGTTCCGGTGCGGCCGGCGGGGGCCGGGTCCCGGGGGCCCCGCCCACCTCGTCGGGACCGGCCCTACGGGCTGGACGGCACGAGCATCGCTGCCCGGAGGTGAACTGGCGCGTACCTCAGTAGACATGGGCTGACCTCCATAGTGTCGTGGGGGCTGACCGTCCGTGTCGCGGCCACGGCTCCTTCCCTACACAGCGGAGGTGCCGGCGCAGGCGCTGACGGTGCAACCGAGCGATCCACCGCACACTCATTGCACGCCCAGGGCGCAGGCGGCTGCGGCTTCCTGCGGGGCCTGCTCAGGGCCGGTCGGCGTCGAGCGGGATGCCGCCGAGCCGGTCGGTCAGCAGCGCGGTGGCGCCGTGGTCGCCGGTCACGAGTAGCACTCCTCTGAGCAGATGGAGCCGATAAACTCCGTCAGCTCAGGGTGGTTCTGGAACCATTCGCGATAACCGGGCAGAAGCAGGCGGTCGAAGCGCCGGTGGAGCTCGCCCTCCCGTCGCTTGCGGGCGTACCTGCTGTCTTCGGCGATGACGTGCAGCAACTCCAGGCCGTGGGGGTTGCCGGTGTGGAAGGGGCGCATCCGCTCGTACGGGTCGGCGGCCTCACCAATCTTGATGAAGGAGCCGCTGGCGATGAAGTACACGCCGGCGTAGTGGTGCGGCAGGCCGGGGTCGCCGAAGCAGCCGAAGACGGTCAGGTTGGCTTCGACCATGGCTTCTTCCGGGTCGCCGAGGGTGCCGTAGCTGCGGATCTCTCGTCGGTATCGGGCGGTCAGCCGCTTCCGGTCCTGGTAATCGCCGTAGGTGGTCATCGGTCACCGTCCCGGCGAAAGCAGGTGCCGACCGGGCCAGCGCCGTTGGCGGCGCGGCGGGCGTTGAAGACCCACATGAACCCCTGGCGGGCTGGTAGTGAGGTCGTCAACCTTCCCGTCGAGGCTCTGGCCCTGCTGTACCTGGGTCTCGCGGAGCGCACCGAGCACGCGGGTGTGGCCGCGGAGTTCGGCGCGGTACTCCGCGACGTCGCGGTCGACGCCGGCGGCCGCTGCATCCTGCCACACAATCGCCAACTCGGCCTCCCTCGCCGCGATCCGCTGTTCCAGTTCCTCAAGGCTGCTCATCGCTTGCGATTCTCTCCGGCGGCGGAACGTGTCAAGGGATTGAGGCCAGGTCAGCTATGGCTCATCTTCGGGGCGCGGGCGTAGGTCCGCTGTAGAGGTGTCACGGCACACCATTTCAAGTTCTGTGCAGGTGCAGCTGACGGCATCGAGCGTTGGGGTGGCCGAACGCACGGTGTGGCGGTGGCTGGAGCGGGCGCGCTCGAGCGGGCAGCACCGCGGCGCCGCGGCCGCGATTCGTGGTTGACGAGCAGTTGCGGCGCCGGTTGGCGTACTGGCGCGGCAACGTGGCGGCGCTGCACCGCGAGCTTGTTGCCCGGGCCGCCGCGGGAGAATATCGGCCACCGGCGGTGGACGTCTTCGGTGACGGCGGCGTCCAGGATCATCTCGGCGTGCTGGTAGGGGCTACCTGCCGGTGAAGGAGGGGTTGGCCAGGGTGTAGCCGCGCGCGGTCCAGGCGTGCCGGTCCAGCCAGCCGACAGGACCAGCCGCCCGAAGATCCAGCTCCAGGCGTACATGCCCTCGTACTGAATCGGGACAGCACGTCGGCCAGCGGCGAGGAGCGCACAGAGATCGCCGGCACGGTGCCGAAGCCGCGTTCGTTCGGCGGACGCCGGCAGATCGCATGCGGCACGACCCCTGCTCGGTTTGCTGGGCGCAGATCGGGCACCCAGCAGCGGCGGGACGGTGGCCGGCGCGCATTGCAGCAGATGGCGGCGTAACCGGTGACCCGATACGGGCACTGGGGACAGCTTGGGAAGCCCGGGGTGCCGGCCGCCGACGGGAAGGTCACATCGCTCCCAGCACTGCTCCTCCACAGCACGCGATAATCGCCTCCGCCATGCCCGATTGAGGGGACTACGCTCGCTGTCATGAGTGGATCACTGGTGCCCCGTCCGGCCGGCGCTGTCGCGACCGGATCGCCCGAGGCTGCCCTTCAAGGGCTGAAGTCCTTCGAGGTCATGATCCTTGGCCGTCTCGCCGAGGCCGGTCTTCCAACCGAGGGCATCCTGGTCGATCTCAGCCAACGGCACGTGCTGATGCAGACCACCCAGTTCGCGCTTACCGGGCTGCCGGCCGAGAAGCTGAGCCAGTCCAGCTACATCTCCAAGATGATCATCGCTGGCTCCGTCGGCCTGTTTGACGCGGCCCTGAACTACCTCTGGGACGAGACCGTCCTGGAACTGCGCAAACGCGTCGTAAACTTCGACTTGCAGTACTTCTACGAGGTAGCCGAGAAGTCCGACAAGAGGCGCCAGGAGCTCAAGACCGAGGACGATCTGCCCAAGCTCGACGACCAGAAACTCCTCACCGGCTGCCGCGAGATCGGTCTGATCAGCGAAATCGGCTTTCAGGAGCTGGAACTCATCCGCTACATGCGGAACTGGGCCAGCGCGGCACACCCCAACCAGGCCGAGCTGAACGGCCTGCAGCTGGCCAACTGGCTGAGCGTCTGCATCAAGAACGTCATCACGCTGCCCTACGACCAGGTCACCGCCCAGGTGAAGCGGCTCCTGGCAAAGGTCCGAGAGCAGCGACTCGACGACAGCACGATCAGGGAGATCACCGCCTTCTTCGTGAACCTCCCGCCCGCCCAGGCCGACCCGCTCGCCTCCGGTCTCTTCGGCCGATACACCGATCTGACCACCGCACAGGACACTCTGGACAACATCCTCCGGCTCTGGCCCGCGCTCTGGAACCGGACCTCCGACGAGATCCGCTACAACTTCGGGTTTCGGCTCGGCCGGTTCCGCGCCAACGGTGACCAGAACGAGGCAACACTCGCTCGGCAGTTGATCGACCTCGTCGACGGCGCCGCCTACCTGACGGTTGAGGAGCGGTCCTGGGAAATCGACAGCACCCTCGACGAGCTTCGCGACGCGCACTACGGCTGGAACAACTTCTACAACGAGCCGCCGATTGCCCGCAGGCTCCGTGAGGTCGTCGGCCAGAACAGCGACATCCCGGCCAGTCTGAACCGGAAATACGTCCTCGACCTCGTCGAGGTCTTCCTGACCAACGGCAACGGCGTCGCGATCAGCGCCGACCCGATCTATCAGGAGCTGATCGAGAAGTTCACCCCTGAACAGGCATCACTGGCGCTGAGGTCGTTCACCGACTCCGACGTCGTCGCCAAGCTGCACCGACCGCTCTCCCAGCAGAAGTGGGGCCAGCTCCTTCAGATCATCGGGCACAAGCTCACCGGCCGGAACGAACGCGAGCTGTTCAACGCCGTCCAGGCATTCACCGGCCAGCCCTCCCAGCTGGCCAAGGACGCTGGAATCAAGCTCCACCTTCAGCGATTCCCGAACTAAAGCGCGAGATCATCCGGTGCCGCACCGCTGCCCTCGTCGTTGACAGCAATCCCCACGGCGTATCACGGTCGAGGTGGCCCAGATCTTCGACTGACCGCCGCCGGGAAGTTTGAGCAGTAGGCGGTGGGCAGGAGGTCGTCAACCACAAGACCAAGCTAGCCGGCTTCGAGCGCACGGCCCTCCATCCGATCGCGTCCAACTCGCAGCGGCAAGCCGGCCCCTCGACGAGCGGGGGGCCGGCAGCCATGCGGCGGCTGATCCGGCCGGCTATTGCACCGGACGCAGCGGCGTAACCGAGCCGCCCTGCCAACCTGTGTCGGGCGCCATGTGCCACTCGATGTGACGCTTCGGGTTGGTCACCCAGGAGCCGCACGCGGGGCACTCGAAGCCGTTCGGGGCGCCGGGCGGGCCGGCCTGCAGGCCGGTGTTGTCGGACTTCTGCTCGGTCTTGCGGCTGGCGGCCTCCCACAACGGCACCCAGACGGACGTAAAGGTACGAGTGTCCACGTCCATGTGCTCGGCGAGCCGATCGAGCAGCTCACGACTGGGCGCTAGGTGGCCGTTGAGCACCCGAGAAAGCATCGACTCGGAGTAGCCGACGTCGCGCGCCAGCCTGGCCAGCTTCGGCTTACCGGCGGTGACGCGAGCCGCGGTGAGCACCTCGCTCAACTGCTGGCGGGCAGTTTCCGGGTCCAGTACCTCCTCGGCGGCCGCAGCCGCCATGAGCTGAACCTTTTCCACGCCGCCATTGAAGACGTAGACGGTGGAGTCACGGCTGGCGACGCCGTCAGCGCCGTACTCCCACCCGCGCCGTTTAGAGGCATGGCCGACACTGCGCCGCGGGCCGGGCATGGCCGCCTTCATCAGGATCGTCCCGGGCCGTCAACCAGCCGCAACAGCGTGGCGAGGTCCTCGCCGCTAGAGCGATTTCCGTCGATTACCCGATCGATCACCATGCCGGCGGCAATCCCGATCACCGCAACAAGGCCGGCAGCCTCGAGCACATTCAGTTGCTCGACGCCGGTCAGCCAGGTGAAGAAGACCAGGACGATCACGAGCACGACCGTGCGGCGCTTGGCCCGCTGGTCGGCCCACCACTTCTCGGGTGCGGTGCACCCCACAACAGCGTTCATTGCCGTGTGCCCTTCCGTTACTGGACAGCGCTGGACTGTGTGGACAGTGCGGGGAGGGCTCTCCGGCCCCAACAGGACCGGGTGGCGTGAGCTGTCTTCCCGCGCGGACCATGGTTGCGGATCAGCACCACGTCCCGCCATATCGACAGGACGGCCGACAAGGGGGCGTGTGAAAGTTCCGCGCAGGGTTGACGATGTACCGGCCGGCTCGCCGATGGCAGTGCCGGCCACGGTTCGGACACGACGAAGGGGCCCACCGACGGCAGGCCCCTGCACGTGCCTGGCGCGACGTCGCCACAACGCCTCTACCAGGTGTTACTGTCCCCGGTCCGGTCCAGCGCTATCCAGACGGCCTCGGGCAAGCCGCCGATCCTGGCGGCTCTACACGCCGGCGTCCTGAGGCTTCACGCCCGTCGGCGCGCCCGTGTGAGGCTCCCAGTAGAGCAGCCACCCTGACTAACCGTCGAGACAGCACTGCACTTTCATGCAAGCCCGCCGTTGCGGTAAGCAGCATCCCCACTGGTGAGAGCGCACCCGGGCCGCCGGGGGCTGGTGCGGGTTTCGGCAAGATCCGGAAAGAACCCAGACTCGGGAAGCCAACACGGATCACCAAATTCTGGATGCCCTCCGCGACCCCTGTGGCAACGCGACCAGGTCGCGAGCGAGGCCGAAAGATGCCCGATGCGCACCTCCCTCGCCCTGGCCTTGACCTCGCGGATCCGCGCTCCCGCGCCGCTACGCGGCTTGCCATCGGCTAGCGGAGTCCTGCGTCGCGAACTGACTACAACGCGAGTGCGATCAAGCCCCAAGTCCGACTAAGGCCGCTCAGGACTGAGGCTAGGTACACGTGATTAACCGCGGTTAACCAAGACACTCCCGACGGGACCAGGCTTCTGAGCAGGCCGGAGTTCGCCCTAGCATGGCGGGACATCCGAAGTACCCCGGCCGCAACGGCCAGGGGAAGCAAACGGAACGGAGCCCGTCATGACTCAGGTACATGTCATCGCCAACCAGAAGGGCGGCGTTGGTAAAACCACCCTCGCCGTCAACTTGGCAGCGGTAACCTACGACGTCTTGGTCAACCCCGAGCCGATCCTCCAATCGACCGCCGAGGCAATCGGTGATCCGGAGAGCCCGGTCATGGTTGCATCCACGGACCCCCAAGCCTCGTCAGTTTGGTGGTCACGGCGTGTGGAGCAGCAGGGAGGGCTGCCGTTCGACTTCGCCCAGGTCGACGACCCGCGCGACCTGCGCAAGCTGCGGAACCTGCACTACGAGCACATCTTCGTTGACACGCCGGGCTCGCTCGAGGATGAGCGCATCCTCCAGGTCGCGCTCGATGAGTGCGATGACGTTCTCGTGCCAATGGTGCCGGAGCCGCTCTGCTACGACCCGACCACCAGAACTATCGAAGCGGTTATCGCGCCGCGCGGGATTCCGTACCGGGTGGTCGTCAACAGCTGGGACCCGCGGGACGGGCTTCCCGACCTGCAGCAGACCGCGCAGTTTATTCAGCGCAAGGGCTGGCCCATGTGCAACACGGTCATCCGCCGGTACAAGCTGCACTCCCGAGCGTCCGCCGAGGGCATGGTGGTGACGCAGTACCCGCGGAACCGCGTGGCGATGGAAGCGCGCGAGGACTTCTTCCGCTTGGCGCTGGAGATGGGCTACGGCGGGGCAGCGCCAATCCCGTCACAGGCCGGCGTGCCAAACCTCCAGGAGGTCTGACGTGGCAGGGAAGCGAGTCAACCTGTCGGACCTCGCCACCGAGCCGGCGCTTCCTGAGGCACGGGTTCCGGCCTTTGCCGAGTCGGCGCCACGGACGGCTCGCGTGCAGCAGGTCGCGGCCAACCCACTGAACACCCGAGACCTTGACGCCGATCACGCGAAAATCGGGAGCATTGCGGACTCGATGCGCACGCACGGCCAGCTCCAGCCGTGCGCGGTGGTATCCCGGGAAGCCTTCCTGCGTATCTACCCGGAGCACGAGGCTGCCATCGGCAGGGCAACCTGGGTTCAGGTCACCGGCGGCAGGCGTCGCGCCGCCGCGCTGCTGGCGAACCAGCCGACGTTGGACATCATCGTCAAGAACAGTCTGGCGGAGAGCCGGGAGGCTTGGGTCAGCGCCACCGCAGCCGAGAATCTCGACCGAGAGAACTTGGATCCGATCGAGGAGGCCCGGGCGATTCAGCTCTTGGTGCAGGAGTGCGGGACGGGCAAGGCCGCAGCCGAGCGGCTGTCCCGCACCCCGGCCTGGGTGACTCAACGGCTCAACCTGCTCAAGCTTGCGCCGGAGCTACAGGCTCTGCTGAGATCCGGCGAGGTGCCACTCCGAGACGTCCGAGACCTCCACCAACTCCCCCTCGCAGAGCAGCTTGAGGAACTGCGACAGCGACAGCAGCCCCCAGCCGAGCCGCCATTAACCGCGGTTAACCGAGCTCCCGTCACCTCTGAAACGCTGCCGAGCAGTGGCGCGACGAGCGAGCGGCGCCCGCGCAAATCTGCAGCAGCATCTGCCATCAGGCGCCTCGGCGGCACCCCTGACAAGGTCGCGGAATCACTACGAGCGGAGATGACGCCTGAGGATCTTCGAACCCTGGCGAACCTCCTACTAACCGAGTAGCAACGGCGACGAGTGTGGCCGGGACACCAGGGTGTCCCGGCCACACAGATCGCCTGGAGGCCTGGCCGTAGCTTCCAGCCCGAAATCAACGGCAACGCTGGTCAACCGGCTCTCGACACGAGCAGCACTGCTGTCCTCCTGCCACCTGCTCTGACCAGCGTTGTCGTTGATTTTTCGCTGTTTACTACCGGGATGCCTCTCACCGGCCCCGGTCGGCGCGGAGCTGGTCGAGCAGGCCCTGGAGGCGCTCGGCGTGGGCCTCGGCGCGGTCGGCGCGGTCGGCGGCGGCCGCGGCGGCGGCCGCGGCGGCGGTCTCCAGCCGGACCACCTCGGTCCGGGCTTCCTGGGCGGCCTGCTCGGCCTGCCGCCGCTCGGCGTGGAGCTGGTCGACCTGGCGGCGGGCGTCGGTCAGCGCGGCGCGCTCGGCGCGCAGGTCGTCGCCGGCCTGCCGGCGGGCCGTCTCGGCCTCGGTGAGGGCGGTCCGGGCGGCGTCTCGGTCGGCGGTGACTGCCGTGAGGGCGGTTTCGACGCGCGCGGCGCGCTGCTCGGCCTTGGCGCGGTCGGCTTCGGTCGCGCGGAGGTCGGCCTGCGCGGCGGCCAACTGCTGGCGCAGGGTGGCCACCTGGTTGGTCAGGTCGGCGGCGCGGGCCTCGGCCGTGTCCGCGCGGGCGGTGGTGACGGCCAGGTCCTGGTGGAGCCGCTCGGCGGTGGAGTGGGTGACGTCGAGCTGGGCGCGAAGTTCGACCACGTCGGTGCGGGCGGTCTCCAGCTCGGCGGTGGTCGCGGCGAGGGTGGCCTCGGCCTGGTCGGCGCGCTGGATGGCGGCGTGCAGCGCCTTCTCCGTCTTGCGCGTCTCGGCCTGGGCGTCCTTCAGCTCGCGGCGCAGGCCGGCGACCTGGTCGGTCAGGTCGGCGGACCGGGCCTCGGCAGCCTCCCGGCGCTGCGTCTCGGCGATGACGGCCTGGGCGCGCTCGCCGGCGGCGGCCTCGGCCCGGCCCTGGGCGCGTTCGGCGTCGACGACCCGCCGCCACGCCTCGGTGGTCTGCCGCTCGGCCTCGGCCTCGGCGTCGCGGCCCGCCGCTCCGCGGTCCGCCGGGCCTCGGCCGCGGCCGCCGTTTCGGCACGGGCGGTGCCGGCGTCGCGGACGGCCTTGTCCCGCTCGGCCTCGGCGGTCTGGGCCCGCTCGACGGCTGCCACCGCGGCGGCCTCTGCCTCGGCGATGCGGGCGACGGCGGAGCCGTCCACGGCGCGCATCGCCTCCACCACGGCGGCCAGCTCGCCGGACAGCGCCTGCACGGCCGGCAGCACCCGGGCCGTCGCGTCCCGGTACGCCGCGAGGGGCACGTCCAGGCCGGCGGCCAGCTCGGCGGCGCGCTCGTCGGCGGCGAGCTGCTTGCAGGTCTTCCCGCCCGGCCAGCGCCGGTCCGGGCAGTACTCCGGCGGCCGGCCCCGGCCGGAGTAGGCCAGCTCGGCCCGGCACGCGGTGTACCGGCAGCGCAGCACCGGCCCCGATGTCACTTCTCGTTCGATCTGGCGATCCGTCATCGCGCTGACCAGCCCTTCGCCACTTGCGCGGCGGCCACCCAGCCGCGCCTGATTCTCATCTGATCTGGCGGATTCCCGGGTCGCTGGCGCGCGGCAAGCCGCAGCGGCCCGGGTTCGCCACTTCCGCTGAGAATCCGGCCGCCGCTCGCCACGTGGCTCGCCACGGTGGCTGAGAACTCGCCAGTTCAGCCGCGAAGCGACACCCGACTCGGGATCAGTGATCGTCTCCGTCATGACCCCATCCTAACACACTTCCACTTTCACATAACTCAAAATACTTATCATATTTTCGTAAGTCAGAACTATCTGATCTTGATTCGCCATGATCGTAAAAAGTGGCCCCTGAGATCGCCGTAGAGACGATTTCATGGGCCGGGCGGTACTTGAGGTACGCGGGAGTGGCAGTCGGCTACGGCCGGAGGGCGGGCGGCAGGCCGGCGCCGGGCTGCGCTACCTCGGGCCACTCGCACTCGGCCGCCGTGGTGTCGAGCAGCGCGGCCCGGTCGGTGCGGCGCAGGTGCCCGGAGGTGCGGGCGCGGATCGCGGCGAGCGCGGCCTCTGCGGCCGGGCTGCGGCGGCCGGGCTGGACGGCGGCCTGGTCGCGGTCGTCCTGCCCGGCGCGGACCACGTCCTGGTGCTCGCGCTGCGCGGCGGCCTGCGTCGCGACCAGGGCCCGGCGGTGCTCGGCGTGCCGGCGGGCCGGGTGCGGCGGCGCCACCGGTCCGGTCAGCGCGTCCTCGAGCACCGCCCGCAGGTACCCCACCGGGCTGTCCGGCTCGACCAGCAGCGGACGCGGCCGGGCCCGCCGGACCCAGGCGTCCAGGGCCTCCGCCGTCCAGTTCGGACCAAGCGCCGCGCCCAGCGTCGCGGCCACCCGGGGCAGGGAAGCGCCCCGCAGCCACACCCACCGGGCCTGAACGGCCCGTGCGAGGTCGTACGCCCACTCCGACCACTCAGGACGTGGGCGGACCGCCGGTGACGCGCCACGCTCGCTCTGGGCCGGCCTAGGACGCTGTACAGCGTGTGACCTGGCAGGGCCGCGATCGACTCCGCTTCTTGTTGATGAGCGCGAAGCGCCGTCCTTCCTCCGGCTTTGCCGGTCCCTCGACGGAGCGGACGCGATCGACGGCGAGATCAGCAGACCCCGAGACAAGCAGGAGTAAACGCTCATAGTTGAAGACACCGTGTGGGGGGTGCGGAAATTGGTGGCCTGGTGGCGGGCCTGATCGCGGACGCCGGCGACGGCTTGGCGCATCCGCCGGCGACGGACCTGCTCGCGGTAGTCGATCCAGCCGCCGGCACGGGCTTCGAGGGCGTCGACGCGCTCCTGGGCGGCGGCGAGCAGGCCGCGTGCGTGCTCCAGCAGGCCGGCCAGGATGTCCAGGGCGTCGGCCAGGTAGGCGGTCCGGGCGGCCGGGTCGCTGTGGTGCAGCGGTCCGCGGTGCAGCGGGGTGATGTCGAAGGTGGCGCGGGCCTGGGCCCGGCCGGTGGCGCACCGCTCGGCGTAGCTGAGTCGGCGTCCCTGCTCGGTGCGGGTGCACCAGCCCAGGGCCTCGGCACGGCGCCATGCATCGGTGACCGGGCGGGTGGAATCGCAGCCGGCCAGCTCGGCGGTTTCAGCCCGGCCGGGCATCGCGCGGCGGCCGGAGCGACGGTCGGCGTTGACGGCCAAGACCGCGCACACCCGGCCCAGGGCGGAGCGCCGGCCTCGGCGGCTGACCCGCGCGGCGGCGTCGCGCGCGAGCGCGTCGGCCAGCAACCACACCGGCCGGCCCCAACTCTCGCCGATCTGGAACGCGGTCACCGTCTCGGTCAGCCGGTTGGTCCAGGCGGTCAGCGCGTCGACGCGCTCACGGGCCTCGGTCACCTCGGCGAGCTGCGCGAACCGCGCAGCGGTGGCGGCGGCCTCCAGAGCCACGGCGTGCTCGTGGTCGGCGCGGGCCTGCGCGAGCCAGGAGTACCCGCACAGCCAGCACGTCGGCACCGGCTCCGGTTCGCCGCACGCCGCGCACCCGGCGGGCTCGTCGACGTCCAGGCGCTCGCGCAGCTCGGCCACCAGGCGCTGGCGCTGCCGTACGGCCTGCCGATCGGTGCGGCTGCGCCAGCACGACCAGCACAGCGCCTCGGAGCCCTCGCCGTCGCGGGGGAGCCCCTGCTTGTCCCGGCCGGCCGCCGCGCAGGGCACGCAGGGCGTCTGCAGGCCGGTCGGGTAGACCGGCCGGCGGCGGGTACCCGAGGTCGCGGCGAGACGCGCCTGCCCGGCACCGGTGAACTCCACCAGTAGTCGCTGGTCGACCAGGTGGGTGTGGCAGCGGGACTGGCCCGCCACGACCAGCGAGATGGTGCCGGTGGTGTAGCAATCCGGGCAATACCCGAGCGCGGTGACCCGATCTGGCGACAGGGTGGTCGAGCGGGGCGTGGCGATCATCGCGGCACCGCCAGGCAAAGACCACCTGCGGTAATTGCGGCGACGTGGAAGGGCGGGACTGGGCGCGCAAAGGGGTCAGCGCGACACGCAGAAAAAGTGTCGAGAGACAAAGATGCACCCAGCCCGGAGGTGGATGCTATGGTGTCCTCCGAGCTTGTTGGAGCCTCAGACCCCGTCCTCGCGGCCAAACGAAACAGGGGTTTGGGGCTCTCTTGCTGTCTGCAGTTAGGGGTTGAGCGCGGGCGCTCCCTCAAGATCAAAGTCTGAACGTAACCCGTGGATCTTACGGTGAAGCGGACCGTCACGGGGGCCCTAACACGCCCACGAACTGACCGTCCTGAGTAGACGTCCGCCCGAAATATGTACATACCGGTACTAGCCGGACAGCCTTTCCGGGCAAGGATTTCCCATTGCGGGCACCACGACGGGCGGCCGGACGAATCGGGCCGCCCGTACGAGGTGCTCGGGGTGATCACGCGGGCAGGTGGACGGTGTCGCAGTACACGGCCGTGCCGTCGCCGTCGTGGACGTACAGCTCGCCGTAGCGGTCCTCGGGGCCGTCGACGGCGGCGAGCAGCCGCTGCGCCTGCCGCTCGGCCGCCTCGACGTCGTCGGCGGTGAAGTAGATGACGGCCTGCGGGTTGTCGGGCTCCGGGTCGGTGACGACGTCGAGGCGGTACTCGTCGGTGGTGCCGGTGACGTACGTGGCGAACCGGCGGGCGGTCATCGGGGCACCGCCGGGGTGTGCGGGGCGTAGCCGGTGGTGAAGGGCCCGTCGGCGTGGGAGACGGTCCAGCGCAGGCGGCGGCTGGTGAGCCACGCGCCGGTGCGGCTGGCGAGGTCGCGGTGCCAGCGCCGGATGCCCGGGTCACCGCCGCCGTCGGTGGTGAAGGCGAGCAGGGCGTAGCCGCCGGGGACACCGGCGTCCGGCTCGCCGGGTTGGGCCTGGCCGTTGACGGGGAAGTGCACGGAGGCGAGGGCCGGCATGCCCTGGTCGGGCAGGGTTTGCAGCATGTGGATCCGGCCGTAGTCGGCCAGGTGCCAGCGGCCGTCCAACGGCAGGCCGAGCACGGTGCGGGCGGCGGCGAACAGGTCGTAGGCGTCGACGCGGTCCTGCACGACGATCGTGGTGGTGGTCGTCATCGCGCTCACCGGCCCCAGATCGCCGCGGCGGCGGTGACGGCGGCGCCGGCGTACCCGGCGAGCAGCAGCGGCACCGCGCGGGCGATCGCGGCGTACTTGGCGCGGGTGGCGCGAGACAGCCACCACAGCTCGCGGGCGCGGCTCAGCGGGGTCATCTGCGCGACGTGCTCGGCGTCGCCGCCGGCGACCCGGGCCAGGACGTCCTGGGCACCGTCGGCGTCGGCGTAGGCGACGAACCCGAAGTCGCCGCCCAGCCGGGGGCGCGAGGCCAGCAGCAGCAGGACCACGGCGGCGAGGACCACCACGGCGGTCACCGCCCCGGCGGCCAGCGCGGCGGGCGAGAGGTGGCCGCCAGCACCGGCGCCGCCAAGCACGGCCAGGCCGGCGCCGAGCAGCACCCCGGCCATCTGCAGGTAGCCGCCGGCCTTCGGGTCGATGCGGGCCAGCTCGGCACGGACGGTGGCGATCTCGATGTCCAGGGCGGCGGTGGCGGTGCCCCGGCCACAGGCGGAGGCGTGCGCGCCGGCGCGGGCGAGGATCTCCAGATGCGAGAAGTCGCGGTCGGTGGTGCCGCAGCCGGTGCAGCGGGAGGTGCTGTCGGCCAGGCCGGGGGAGACCTCCACGAGCACGGCGTGGGCGCCTGCGGTGGGGATCTGGAAGTGGCGGCGCTGGCCGCGCGGGTCGTGGTCGCTGGCGTAGGCCGCGCCGAGGTAGGTCGGGTCACCCGGATCGGGCACCATGGGTAGGACTCCTGTCGTCTGTTGCGGATGGGGAGTTGGCGGGCGGCCCCGGCTTTGGAAGGCAGGGGGCCGCCCGCGCCGCGTTAGCGGCTGGTGCGCGGGAACGGCACCACGTTGGTGGCCGCGCCGTCGGTGTCGGCGTGCTGACCGGTGAGGGTGGCGAGCAGGTCGGGCAGCTCGTCGGGGCGCAGCAGCACCTCGCGGGCCTTGGAGCCCTCGGCCGGGCCGACGACGCGCATCTGGTGCAGGGCGTCCATGAGCCGGCCGGCCTTGGCGAACCCGACGCGCAGCTTGCGCTGGATCATCGAGGTCGAGCCGAACTGGCTGGTGACGATCAGCTCGGCGGCCTGCACGAGCAGGTCCCCGTCGGCGTCGTCCAGACCGGTGGCGTCGACGGCCCCGGCGGTCGCCGTGGGGTCGGCGGTCGGGGCGGCGGTGACCGTCGGGTCGTAGGCGGGGCCTGCCTGGCGGCGCCAGTGCTCCACGACGGCGGTGACCTCGGCCTCGGACACCCACGCGCCCTGGATCCGGACCGGGGCGGAGGCGCCCATGGGCAGGAACAGCCCGTCGCCCTGGCCGAGCAGCTTCTCGGCGCCGGGCTGGTCGAGGATCACCCGGGAGTCGGTCAGCGAGCTGGTGGCGAAGGCGAGCCGGGACGGAACGTTGGCCTTGATCAGTCCGGTCACCACGTCCACGGAGGGGCGCTGGGTGGCCAGCACGAGGTGGATGCCGGCGGCGCGGGCGAGCTGGGTGATCCGCACGATCGAGTCCTCGACGTCGCGGGGGGCGACCATCATCAGGTCGGCCAGCTCGTCGACCACGACCACCAGGTACGGGTACGGCTCCAGGGTTCGCTCGCTGCCGGCCGGGGCGGTGATCTGCCCGGCGCGGACCTTGCGGTTGAACTCGTCGACGTGCCGGCACCCGTGGGCGGCCATGTCGTCGTAGCGAATGTCCATCTCCCGCACGACCCACTCCAGGGCGTCGGCGGCCTTGCGGGCGTTGGTGATGATCGGCGTGACCAGGTGGGGGATGCCGTCGTAGGCGGTCAGCTCGACCCGCTTGGGGTCGATGAGCAGCAGCCGCACCTCGTCCGGGGTCGCACGGGTCAGGATCGACACGAGCAGGGTGTTGAGGCAGCCCGACTTCCCGGCGCCGGTGGCTCCACCCAGGAGCAGGTGCGGCATGGCCGCGAGGTTCGTGGTCACCGCCGCGCCGTCGATGTCCTTGCCCAGCCCGACCAGCAGCCGGTGCTGGTCGCGGGCCGCGCCCCGGATGACGTCGCCGAGGGTGACGATCTCCCGGTGCTCGTTGGGCACCTCCACGCCGATGGCGCTCTTGCCCGGGATGGTGGCCAGCATCCGGATGTTCTCGGTACGCACGGCGTAGCCGAAGTTCTTCGCCAGGCCGAGGATCTTCTCGACCTTCACCCCGGGCCCGATCGTGATCTCGTGGCGGGTCACGGCGGGTCCGCGCCGGTGGTCGCTGACGCGGGCGTCGAGCTTGAAGTCGGTCAGCACGCCCTGCAGCGCCTGCGCGTGGGCGGCGGTGGCCGCGTCCTGGGCCTTGGGGCGGGCCCCGGCGGCGAGCAGGGTCAGCGGCGGCAGGTGGTAGCGGGACCCAGCCGCCGGCGCCTCGACCGGGCGGGTGGTCGACGCGGTCGGCGCGGCCGGGGAGACGGGCCGGACGGCGTGGACCGCAGGGGCAGGCGCTGCGGGGGCCGGGTCGACCACCTCGCCCACGACCACCTCGTCGTCGGGGTCGACCTTGGCGACGCCGTCCGACCAGACCGGGGCCGGGGCCGCCGCCGTGACGGCGGCTGGCCGGCGGGTGCCGGCGGGGGACAGGCCGGTCAGCCGAGCCCGCAGGCTGTCCCGGGTGGCGCCGGTGGCCAGCAGCAGCCCGGCAGCGGTGGCGGCCAGCAGCAGCGGCACCGCCGCCCAGCCGGTGATTCCGGCGGCCAGTGCCCGGCCGGCGAGGCGGCCGAGCAGGCCGCCGGCCTCACCGAGGCCGGCGTGCGGGACGCGGGCGGCGACGGCCAGGTCGACCAGGCCGGTCACCCCGGCCGCGGTGAGCAGTCCACCGCCGATGCTGCGGCGTACCCGGGTGCCCCGGGGGTGCCGGAACGCCAGCACCGCGCCGGCGGCCATGAGAGCGGGCATGGTCCAGGTGACCTGGCCGACGAACAGTGCGCACAGGTCGGCCAGGCCGCCGGGCAGGGCGCCGGCCCAGCCGCCGGGTCGCCACCACGCTCCGATACCGAGTCCGGCGCTGGTGAGGGTCAGGGCCAGGCCGGTCCCGTCGCGGTAGCCGAACGGCGCGTCGATGGTCGGCTCGGCCGCGCGGCGGACCAGCCAGCCGGCCCCGCCGGCGGCGCCCATCCAGCTGATCGCGGTGACCTTGCCGGTGGTCTTCATGACGTTGGTCTTCTTCCGTCGGGCGGGCCGGCGGGCCGGGCGGCGGGTGCTGGTGGTGCGCCGGGCGCCGGCGCGCGTCGTGGTCATCGGGCCACCTGCGATTCCGCGGAATCCGCGCCGGCGGGGCGGGTGATCACGACGGTGGTGTGCCGGGGGGCGGCGGCGCGGGTGCGGGCGAAGGCGGGTACGGCGAGCAGGGACCACACGGCGGCGGTGACGGCCACCGCGAGCTCCCGGTTGTCGGGTGGGCTGGCGGCCCAGACCATCGCCGCGGTGCTCGCCCCGTGCAGGCACCAGCCGATGCGGGCGCCTCGGGCGCCGAGGCTGGCGGCGGTGAGCAGCACCGCGCCGGTGAGGAGCCAGCCCCACCGCAACTGCTCGGCGGTGGCCGGCAGGCCGGCGGCGTGGCTGTCGAGGTAGGCGTGCACCGGCGTGGTGATGGTGCGGGTGATCGGGCCGGTGGCCAGCCAGCCGGCGGCGGCCCGACCGGCGTCGCCGGCGATCTCGCCGCCGGCGTCAAGCATGGCGATCACGCCGGTGATCAGCTTCCACAGCAGCCAGAGCGCCCCTCCGGCCAGGATGGCCAGGACGGTCAGAACGCCGGCGACGACCCAGGTGTCGGCCGGGTGACCCACGCCGGCAGGCGGCGGGTCGCCGGGGTGGTCGGGGTGGGGGAGGCATCGGCGGGAGAGTCGATGCCGGCGTCGAACTGCGGTTCCACGAAGGTTCTCCTTCGGTCGATGGGGTGGCGGGGTCAGGCGTCGATGTCGGCGAGGGTCTGGTCGAGCTGGTCGGCGGTGACGAGCACGGTGGGGGTGCCGTCGGGGCCGGCGGGGCCGAGGACACCGGTCTCGGTCATGCGGTCGAGCAGCCAGCGGGCCTGGTCGGTGGTGACGGTCAGCCGGCGGGTGAGCATCGCGGGCGTGGGGATGCCGGTGGTGACGACCAGGGCGACGGCCTGGCGCAGCAGCTCGTCGACGGCGACGTCGGCGGCGTCGGCGGCGGGCTGGTCGCTGGCGAGGGCGTAGTGGCCGTGGCGGGCCTTGACGACGTCGCCGCGGGCCATGAGTTCGGACAGGGCCTTGATGACGCCGCTGTCGGACAGGCCGGTGACGGTGATCAGGTCGCCCTTCTTGGTGGTGCCGGCCTTGATGGCCTGGTAGATGTCGCGCGCGGCGGGGGTCAGGCCGGACGGGTCCGGCGCGGCGGCGACCGGGGTGGTCGGCGTGGCTGGGTTCTCCGCGGGGGCCTCCAGGTTCAGGGCGCCGGGGAAGGCGACGACCTTGCCGTAGCCGGCGGCCTGCCCGGCGTCGGCCGGGGTGGTCTTGGGGGTGGCGAACTCGACGGCGTCGATGCGCCCGGAGATGAGGTCGTCGAGCTGGCCGGTGAGTTCGGCGCGGGCGGCCTCGACGGCGACGTTGCGCTCGGCGTACGGGGTGCCCAGAGCGCGCAGGGCGACCAGGTCGTCGTCCAGGGGCGCGTCGGGGGTGTGGGCGAGCCACCAGTGGGAGGTGCCCTCGCGGGCCTCGGCGCCGGCGTGCACCGCGTCGAGTTCGTCGTCGGTGAGTTCGGCGAGGTAGTACGACCGGAACGGGGCGGTGCGGTCGGTGGTGCCGATCGCGGCGACGGTGTAGCCGTAGCCGGGCAGGTCGGGCAGCAGGGTCGGGTCGAAGTCGAGCTTGAGGACGCCGGCGGTCTGGGTGTTGGTGGTTCGCAGCACCACGGTGTTGCCGCGGCGCACCGCGTTGCGCAGGCCGTTGCTGCCTCCGAAGGTCGGCAGGTCGCCTTCCTGGCTGGCGAGGATGAGGGCGATGCCGAGCTTGCGGCCGACGCGGCCGATGCGCTCGCAGATGGCGGTGGCCTCTTCGCCGTGGACCTCGTCGCTGAGGATCATGTGGCACTCGTCGAGCACCGCGACCACGCCGGGGCGGTGCGGGCGGGGGGTGAACCCGTTGCGGCCTCGGGCGGAGTTCTCGATGCCGCGCCAGTACACGAGGCGGTCCAGGCCGCGCAGCATGGCCATGATCTGCTCGTTGCCGCGCGCGGCCCAGGTGGCGTTGCTCGCCAGCGCGTCCGACGACGTGCCGCCCTGCGGGTCGCCGTAGAAGGTGGTCACCAGCCCGGACGCGCGCATGGAGCACAGCAGCGCCTCCAGCAGCCGAGACTTGCCGGAGCCGATGCCGCCGACGACCAGGCCGCCCCAGATGGAGTTGTGGCTGAACAGCTTCCACGGGGCCGAGCCCTCGCCGTCGGCGTAGGGGCCGAGGAAGACGGTGCCGATGTTCGTGGCGGGGTCGTAGTCGAGCTGCGGGCCGCGGTAGGGCTGCGACACCTTGATCGGGGACTTGCGGACCACGGTCAGCGCGACCCGGGAGGCGTCGCCGGAGTCGTGGCGCTCCAGGACGATGTCCTCCTGGGCGACGTGCAGGCCGGAGGCGATCAGCGTCAGCGCGGCCATCGCGGTGGCGATCGACTGGCGGCCGGCGCGCAGCTGCACGTTGTAGCGCTCCTTGGTGGCGCTGATCTGCGGGTCGGTGAGGTACGACTCTGGCAGCGCGCCGCCCTTGCTGGCGACGTTCGCGGCCCACAGGGCGGGCACGCTGTCCAGGTCGAACGCCGGCGTCGGCGCGGTGGCCGGGGTGACGTTCGGGATGCGGTGGTGCCGCCACCACGGGGTGGCCAGCCCGAAGCCGATGCCGGCCAGGGCGGCGGTCATGGTCCAGTCGACGCCGTTGCCGGCGGCGACGGTCAGCCAGGTCACGGCGGCGGCCAGGCACGTGTACAGCCAGGTGCGGACCCGGCGGGTGCGGCCTCGGCGCAGGACCATGGCGACGATGACGGCGGCCAGGCCGGCGGTGCCGGCGGTCGCGGCGGACACGGCCTCGGCGTCGCCGGTGAGCCACACGGCGGCGCGGGCGAGCCACGCGGCGGACCACACGGCCACGAGGACCTTGTGCGGGGCGGTCTGGTGGCGCAGCCGGTAGCGCATCCGGTCGCGGCGGCGGGCCTCGCGGTCGGCGCGGATCTGCGCGGCGGTGGGTCCCGTCGACGCGGGTGCCGGCGGCGCGGCCATGGCCTCGACAGCGGTCAGGCCGGGCTTGGTGTGGACCATCGTGGATCACCTCGACTCTCGACGGGCAGGTGGTTGGTGCGGGGGCGGGGTGGCCGCCCGGCCGGAGGGGAAGCCCGGCCGGGCGGCCGGCGGGTTACTCCTTGGTCATCCAGTCCTTGTCACCGGCGTCCCGGTTGGCCTGGTACGCCTCGCCGACGGCGTCGTGCTTGGCCAGCACGGCGTGCGCGGCCCGGAGCTGGGCGGCCATCGCGGTGGCGGACTCCTGCGCCTGGGCCAGGTGGCCCAGGGCGGGGCCGCCGACCTTCCCGGCGGTCATCCGGGCGATGGTCTGCTCCAGGCTGGTGACCGCCGCGACGGCCGCCTTGGCCATGGCGTCGGCGTAGTTCTTCGCGGACGCGTGGCCGCTGACCTCGGGAGTGGGGGTGCTCATCGGTGCTGCCTCCTTGCTGGACGGGGCCGCCTGCCCGGTCGGGCTGACGGGGTTGGGCATGGAGGGGCGGGCGAACATCGCCGCCAACTCCTCCGGGGTCGGCGTCGGGATCGACGCCGGGTCGGTGACGGCCGTCGCCGTGCCAGCCGGGGCCGGCTGTGCGTCGGCCTGACCGGCCGCCGGGGCGGGGCCGGGGGTGGGGCGGGACTGCTGGGTGCGCTGCTCGGCGGCGGCGGCCAGTGCGGCGTCGCGGGCGGCGACCTGCTCGGCGCGGGCCGCCTCGTACGCGGCGCGTTCGTCGTCGACCCGGTCGGCGCGCTTGGTGTTGGCGTTGGCCCACGCGTCGGCCCAGGAGTCGAACAGGTAGCAGCGCAGCGGTCCCTTGCTCCAGAAGCCGGTGGCCTTCGGGCGGGGCTTGCCGGTGCGCTTCTCGCGGGCGCTCCACCGCTTGTCCCAGAACTCGCGGCGGGGGCTGTTCTGGCCCTTCGAAGCGTGCATGACGTCCTCGGCGGCGTTCTTGACGACCCAGATCAGGGCGATGACGAGCAGCAGTGGCAGGAACACGTCGATCACCACGCCGTCACGAAAGCGCTGGCCACGTCGGCGGCGGCCTCACCGACCACGTTGACGGCGTCGCTGCCCATGCCCGCCCACACGCCGCCAACGATGGCCAGCAGCGTCGGGAAGGCCAGGGCGAGCCAGGGCAGGAGCTTCGACGCCTTGGCCTTCTTGCTGGGCAACAGGTCGTGGGCGAGCCACAGGGCGACGCCGGCGACGATCGCGCCGGGGATCGCAACGCCGAACGTCTTGGCGGTGCCGGCGGACAGGCCGGTGCCGGCCAGCTCGCCGGCCTTGCGCAGGAAGTCGCCGGCCCAGCCCGCGGCGCCGGCGATACCGGCGCCGGCGATGAGCATCAGCCAGCCGACGATCTTCGGGGTCTTGTTCCGCTTCCACTGGACGAGACCGAGGACCAGGGCGAACACGGCCACGGCGACGGCGGTCGCCGACGCGGCGGCCGACGAGCCGGCGTCGTCCTTCGGCGCGGCGGCGGCGAGGAGGGTGAGCGTGGACATGAGGTGCCTCCCTTCGAGGCAGGTAGGTGGAGCAGGGGGATTCCGTGGAATGCGAGCGGGAGGTGCTACAGCCAGCCGGGCCAGGGCAGCCAGGCGCCGGGCGGGGTGTGGGCGAGCAGCCCGTACAGGACGGTGACGGTGGCCAGGCGGCCGGGGCGCTGCACGATCCAGGCCGCGTAGTACAGGACGGTCGTCACCGCGACGGCCAGCCACGAGTAGCCGATGCCCAGCGCGCGTACCGGGCCGATGCCCGCGCTGGTCCACTCGCCGGTGCGGGCGTAGGCGATCAGCTCCAGCAGCGTCGCCGGCGGGTCGGCGACCACCGACGGGGGCCGCCAGTACGCCGCCAGACGCTCCTTCAGGCCGTTCCAGACCCCCGGCGAATCCGCCGCCTCGTGACCTTGCGTGAGTGCGGTTTCCGGGGCTACCCTCGCGCGCGCACCTGCGCGCGCTGCGCTGTTGGCCGTCTCGGTGGCGACCCCTGCAGAGTGCGAAGTGGGGAGTGCGGTTTCACGCTCCGTCACGGGTACGGGCGACGGGCGGCGGCGGGCCGTGGTGGCCTGCTCGTCGGTCGTGGTGCTCATGCCGATGCCTCCTTCAGCAGTTGCTCGGCCAGGTTCTTGAGCTGCTCGACGGTGTGTCCGGCGACCTGGTCGGCCCGCGCGGCGGGCAGCTCGGCCAGGGCGCTGGCCAGGAACGACGCGGCGGCGGACACCTTCTGACCAGGGGTTTTCGCGGCGGCGATCCGCATGCCGAACGCGGCCCGCTTGCGTTGCGGCCGGGACTCCGAACGCTTCGGCGCCGCCGGCAGCTCGCCGACCACCGACCGGGCCGCGTCCCGGACCCGACGCCGGTCATCGCGGCTCTGGCCTGCGGAAACACCGACGACGCGTTCGGCGGCGCGGGTCCTGCGGTAGCCCGACATCACACCTCCTTGTTGATCTTGTGGGGGAGCGGGGTTGTTGATCTTGGGTCGGCCCGGCCGGACATGACCGGGCCGGCCCCCGGTCACGCGACGCGACCGCTGGTGAGGGCGAGGACCTGGCCGACGATTTCCGCCGGTACGGCGTTGAGGACCCGGCGGATCGTGCGGTCGGAAATCTTGGTGATCTCCGCCAGCTCGGCCTGGGTGGCGTCCGGGTTTTCCGCTCGGGCGGCCAGGATGAGGGCCACGGTTTCCGGTCGGACCTTGTCCACCTCGGGCAGGTTGTCCGGCAGGGTTGCCGGAACCGAGGCGAGGGATTTCCGGGCGGCGGGCCGCACGATTTCCGGCTGGCGGCTCGTGCTGGTTTCCGCCTTCTCCTGTGCGCGGGCGAGGGCGCGGCGGGTGCGCTCCAGCTCGTTGACCAACCCGTCGCGGGCGTCGATGATCGCCTGCGCCTCCTGCTCGGCGCGGGCCCGGGCGGTGGCCTGCCGCTCGGCGAAGCGCTGGGCCTCGTCGAGCTGCGCGCGCAGCGCCCGCGCCGTCTCGTCCAGCTCGGCGGCCCGGTCGTGGGCCGCGCGGGCGTCGAGGCGAGCCTCGGCCAGGGCGTCCTGGTAGTCGCGTTCGGCCTGCTCAGCGGCCTCGGTAAGGATCCGCGCCTGCTCGGTGGCGGTCTGCTCCGCGAGGACCCGGGCGGCGGCGGCCCTGTCCGCGGCGTCGCGGGCCTCGGCGAGCCGGCCCTCGGCCAGCCGGGCCGCCTCGATCGCGGCGGCGGCCCGCTGCTCGGCGGCCTCGACGGCCTTGCGAGCCTCGGCGGCTGCCTGGGCGTGGGCGGCGATTTCCGCCTCGGTGGCAGCCTCGATTTCCGCCTGCTTTTCCGCCTGCGCCTGCGCGGCCGTTTCCGCCTCGACCGCGCGGGTTTCCGCCGCGACCCGGGCGGCGGTTTCCGCCTCGGACCGCGCCGTTTCCACCCGCGCCGTCTCTTCCGCTTCCGCCTGAGCGCGACGCGCGGCGGCCGTTTCCGCCCGTGCCGCCCGGACCTCTTCCGCCCGACGCGCGGCCTCGGCGGCGGCCTGGCGCTGCCGCTCGGCCTCGATTTCCGCGTGCTTGCGCCCGGAGTCCAGGTCACCCATGACCAACTTGGACAGGAACAGGAACGCCAGCGACGGCAGACAGGCGAGGAACTTCGCCGACCAGCCCGCGTCCTCACCGACGGCGGACAACTGCGCCGCCAGGGACAGCACCGCACCGAGCAGCAGCATCACCAGGGCGTAGGACCACAGCGGCTTGCCCTGACGAAGCCGCTTGCGCAGCGACAGTGTCGCCACCAGCGGCACCAGCTCGGAGATCACCGCGTTGACCCAGCCGAACCAGTCGCTGGTGCCCTCGGGCATCAGCTCCATGGTCCAGTCCTTCATGTGCGTGAAGGACGCCGCCAGGGCCGCGATCATGATGCCGCCGAGGATGATCAGCTTGATCCGGTCCTCGACGCGCTCCGCGCCGCCGTCGCTCGGCGGTACCGGCTCACCCTGCACGCCGGCGCTGGTGGTCTCGGTCGTGGTGGTCACTGCGGGCCTCCCGCCGTCGCCAGCCGGCCGCCGGCGAACGCGGCCGGGGTCGGCACGCGCTCATCGGCGATCAGGGCCCGCCCGGTGCCGAGCAGCTCCCGGGCGATCTCGTCCTCGGCGCAGGTCTTCTCGCACGCGCGGCCCTGCCCGTCGCGCTGGCACGTCGGCGTGCCGCACACCCGGCAGGGCAGCGACACCCCGCGCTCGTAGTGCGCCGGGCCGGTCCAGTCCAGGTGCACCTTCACCACCAGCAGCCCGGCCATTCAGCACACCTCCCCGCGGGCCTGACGGGCCGCCCGCACCCGGGCGAGCACCTCGCGGCCGTACGGGTCGAGGTCAGCCTCATCGACGTCCACCGCGAGGGGGTGCCGGCGCTCGTCAACCCAGCGGACGACCCGCCGGCCGGCGAGGACCAGCCCGACCAGGCCCACCGCGACGGCGGGGGAGTAGAGCAGCTCCGGCGGTACCGCGTCGGCATGCTCGGCGTAGCGGTGCGCGACGGCCACCGTGGCGGCGGCCGGGCCGGCGGCGACCACACCGACGACCGCGACCCGGGTCAGCCGACCCGAAGACAGGCGGCCGTCGTCATCACCCTGATCGGCCAACCGCACGATCTGCGTGACGGTCGACCAGCGGCCGTCGCGGCCCTCGCTGCTCCAGCCGGCGCCGCAGGACGGGCACGACCACCCGCCGGCCACCCGGATCAACACCATGTCGTCCAGCGGGCACAGAGCGCCGATGTCGTCCAGGCGCAGCGGCGGCGGCACCTCGAACAGCTCCCGCAGGTACGGGCCGGGCTGCGGCGGCCGACAGACCGTGGCCCGCTGCGCGTCGGTGGCGGTCACGCCGTCACCCCCAGGACGTTCGTCAGAGCGGCCATCTCCCGCAGCCGCAGCAGCGGACGCTGCTCCA
This sequence comes from Micromonospora olivasterospora, assembly GCF_007830265.1. Taxonomy (NCBI): domain Bacteria; kingdom Bacillati; phylum Actinomycetota; class Actinomycetes; order Micromonosporales; family Micromonosporaceae; genus Micromonospora; species Micromonospora olivasterospora. Next base: position 41,602 of record NZ_VLKE01000002.1, on the reverse strand, counting down.
CCTCCGGCAGCCCGGACAGGGGGTTGTGCTCGACCAGGCCGTCGCCACCGCGCAGCTTCGCCTCGTAGGCGGCGGCATCGGCTGCGGCCATCACCCGGGCCCGGTCCTCGCCGGTGGTCGCGTGGATCGCGCCGACGCTGGCCGTCACCGTCACCGTGACCCCGTCGGCCACCTCGATCGGTGCGGCCAGAGCGGTGATGACCTCCGCGCCCAGGTAGTGCGCCAGCGGCACCGACGACGGCGCAGCGAGCACGAACTCGTCACCACCGATCCGGGCCACCACCGCGTCGTCGACGTCGTCCAGGCAGGCCCGCAGCCGGCGGGCGATCTCCACCAGCAACCGGTCGCCGGCCGCGTGACCCCAGGTGTCGTTGACCGGCTTGAACCGGTCCAGGTCCACCAAGACCAGGTCGTAGGGCTCACCGTCCAGGTCATCGAGCGCCCGGTCCAGACCGGCGCGGTTCGCGCACCCGGTCAGCGGGTCCGTCGTCGCGCTCCGGCGGGCCTCGATCAGCCGGACCCGCTGCGACCGGGTCACCTGCGCGGCCCACACGTGACCCGCCAGCGACAGCACGGCGGCGGCCGGCAGCAGCATCTTCAACGCCTTCACCGGGTCACCTCCGACCCGGTCGCCGCCGCCCACGCCTGGACAACATTCCGCGGAATCCGGCCACGCTCGCGCACGGCGTAGCCGTTGGCCTGGGCCCACTGACGGATCGCGGCGCGGTGCGCGGCGGCCTCCGGCCCGGTGCCCATCTTCTGCCGCAGCGCGGCGAGCTCGGCGGTGAGCTTGGCCTCCTTCTCGGCCAGCTCCCGGCGCCGGGCCTCGGCGGCCTGCTCGGCCTCCAGCCGGCCGGTCAGCTCCGCGACCAGGGCGCCGATCTTCTCAGCGAGCTGGCGGGTACGGCCGGCCTCGCTGCCCTGGGCCAGGGCCAGCAACTGCTCCAGCGTCTGGCCGGTGGGGACGTCCTCGGTGGTGGCCGGCGCCATCGCGTCAGCCGGCGCGGTAATGACCCGGATGCCCATCGGCGTTCCCAGGTCGGGGACGCGCGGCGTGCCCTCCGCGGCCCGCACCAGAGCAGCCCGGTCGACACCGTTGACCTCCAACGTCGTGGTGCTCATGCCGGCATCACCGCCGTCACCGGCAGCAGCCCACGCAGCACCCGCAGCGCCTTCTGCTGGAGCGCCTTGATCGCCGCCGGGGTCTTGCCCAGCGCCTGCGCGGTCTCCTCGATCGACAGCTCTCGCAGGTACCGCAGCGTGATGCACTGCTGCTGCGCCGGGTTGAGCTGCTCGATCCCGGCGAGCAGGGCCTCACGGGTCAGCGTGGTCACGGCGACGGCCTCCGGGCTCGGCGCCTGGTCGACCGGGGCCGCGTCCCGCAGCTCGGCGACCGGCCGCTCACGCCGCTGGTGCGACCGCTGCCAGTTGATCACCAGGTTCCGGGCGATCATGGTCACCCAGGCGCCGAAGTCGCCGCCCGGCCGGCGGAAGCTGGCCAGGTTGCGCAGCGCCCGCAGGAACGTCTCCGAGGTCAGGTCCTCGGCCACCTGCCGGTCCAGAACCCGCCGGTAGACGAACCGGAAGACCTGGTCGACGTACCGGTCGTAGACCAGGCCGAACGCCTCCGCGTCACCGGCCTGCGCCCGCGCCACCAGCGCCGACACCTCGCCGGTCATCGATCCAGAAGGAGCCTGCGCCGGATCGGCCGGGGCAGGGCTTACCCTCGTTGCTGGCATCTGTGCCTCCTTGGGGTGGATGCCGTTGGGCGTCGGCGGGCCGCAATCCCGCTGGCGCCCTCTCCTTTCAGCCCCCTTTTTACGCTTGTTTAGGGGGGTGGACTAAGGACACCACAGCCCTTACCGTTGGTCAAGCCCCCTGAATCAGCCAGTCTTGATAGCCCCCTTAACCATCCGAAGCATGGCCTGTGGGCTGACCAACTACGCTCTCGTTAGCCCCCTCACCGGAGTGGAGTAAGTGGTGTCCGAGTCACAGGAAGCAGCCGCAGCGCAAGATCCGCTTGAGCGCGCGCGCCAGATCAACGCCCTCATCGATGACCACCAACTGGCCATCGCGGACCTCTCGCGCGAACGGCGTGAGGTCTTCGAGGGGCTTCTGCACAGCGGGCTGACTCAACTCCAGATCGCCGAGGCCCTGGGCATGTCCCGCTCGCGCGTCTCCCAGCTCCTGTCTGCCGGGGTCCGACCCGAGCGCGCCCTCCTCGGCACCGGACGGCTAACCGTGGCGATCGGCGGCAAGCACGAGACCGGACGGCCAGACGGGAAGCCGCTAGCGGTGCTGTCTGCTGAAGCTTTAGCCGCCTACGACCGCATTGCCGAGTTGGCGAGGTCTGTCGGCCTCAGCGCGGATCATGAGATCGTGCCGCCGCCTGGCTTGGTCAAGCTGAACCGACCGAATCTGATCGTCCTCACTAGCCCGCGGTTACTGCCGTTCGTTGGTCAGGTGCTGGAGTCCGACGAGCACCTGGGGTTCTCGGTTGACGAGCGCGGGTGGTACTTGGTCGACAAGAATGCGGGCCAGGAGTTTCGATCCCCCAGCGATAGCGGTGAGCCCGTCGACTACGCCTACATCGGCCGGCTCCCGCGCCCCGACGGCAAGGGAACGTTCTTGTACCTCGCAGGCATTCATGGCCCTGGCACTGCCGGAGCGGCGCACTACCTTGAGGGCCATCTGTCCGAGATATACCGCGAGGTACGCGGCCGGCGGTGGTCCGCGCTGATCACCTGTAGCTTCGATGCGGCTACTCGACAGATCACCTCCAGCGACCTGCTCACGCCCGTCTACCGGCATGAAGGTGCATGACCGCATGCGGGTACTCGCCGCCAGCGACCCGGGCAGCAGCGACCGGGCTAATGAGGACTGGTTCTATGCCGACGAGCACCTGGTCGCTGTGCTTGACGGCGCTACCGCCCGCACCGATACAGGCTGCCTTCATGGCGTGAGCTGGTATGCCCGCCGGCTGGGGGAGACCTCGATCGAGCTGGTGCGTGATCCGTCCACGTCCCTGTCGAACGCGCTCGCCATCGCGATCAGCCGAGTCGCCGACGAGCACCGCAGCACCTGCGATCTAGGGCACCCAGGCACGCCGTCAGCCGGTGTCGGTCTGGTGCGTTTTCAGCCTGGAGGACTCGACTACCTGGTCCTCGGAGACGTCTCGCTGGCGGTCGATCAAGGTGGCCGGTTGACCGTGATCACCGATGATCGGGTAAGCCGTACCGCCGCAGCGGAGCGGGCAGAAGCAGATCGCCATCCGATCGGTTCGCCTGGTAAAGCGGCGGCATTGCTCGCCATGAAGCACGCCGAACTAGCCGCCCGGAACGTCCCAGGCGGCTACTGGATCGCCGAGGCCGATCCGGCGGTGGTGCAGCAGGCTTTGACCGGCTTCATCCCCGTCGATGCGCAGACGAGGGTTGCGGTCCTCAGCGACGGTGCCGCTCGCGCAGTGACGCTTGGACTGCTTGATTGGCCCAACACGCTAGATCTTCTTGGCGCCCAGGGACCGACAGCGCTTATCGCGCGAGTGAGACAGGCTGAACGCCAAGATCCGTCTGCGATCCGATGGCGACGCAACAAGCAGTCCGACGACGCAACTGCCATCTACGTCGATGGGTTCTCACCCAGCTAGTAGTGCTTTGTTAGGTTCACGGCGTGTCGCGTAGCTGCCGATTGTGGTTGTCCGTTGACAGCGAAGTTGAACCGCGCTGGTCCCGATGACCAGGGGCGGTTCATCTTCGATGGCAGGGGAGTCGGTTCGCCTGCTCAGATGTGACTGGTGGGCTCGAGGCTTTGTGCCACCGAATCTGACCCCGATCGTGGTGGTAGCCGTCGCGCCGCGATCGGGTGGGCCTACGCACCAGCCGCCGCGACGAACACCAGCTCAGCGCCAGGCCAAACGGATTCCGCCGCCACCAGCGTCATCATCAACTCCAGACTCGATGACCAGGAGCGGACCATCTGTAGTGGCAGAAACTCCATCCGAACCAGATTCGATGGCAAGAAGTTCAACTTCGCTGGCAACGGCCAGTGGTTGGTGTTTGGCTTGGTGGTGTGACTCTGCGCTGTGAGCCGCTGTGAGTGGGTGGTGAGCCGGTCAGGCGGCGCGGCTGGCCTGGGTGGCGTGGGCGATCGCGCGGCGCAGCGCGGACAGGGACACGGGCCGGTCGTTCTCCAGCTCGGTGAGTCCGAGTTCGATCCACTCGCGGATGAGGGTGGATGCCTTGACGCCGGCGGCGTCGGCGGCGTCGCGGACCCGCTGGTCCAGGTCCACGGGCAGGCGCACTCCGCGCATCACCATCGGTTCGGTCTCCGCCGCCGGCGGCAGCTCGACCGGGGCGGTGTCGTCGTAGTCGACCTCGCCGCGGGCGAACGCCTCGGCCGCCCGGACCACGTCCTCGCTCATCGCGTCATCTCCCATGCCTCGAACCGCTTCAGCTCCGCCGCGTTCATCTCGCGGGCCCCGATGAACTGCTGGTCGAACTCGCCGCGGGCCCGGTGTTTGGCACTCTCTGGGGGTCGATGCGCCTTTCCATCGCGCTCTCTGCCCCTCACCGGATGCGTGCAGCCCGTCGGGCCAAGGACACGCCGACACGAGATGTTGTGTGCGGCTCCCCTGCCGTCGGCATATATGGCGTCCATCGCAGATGGTTCGGCCGTCCGGTGGGGCCGGTCGTGGCAACAGATGACGAGTTCTAGGATTGCCTGCAGTGCTGGTTCGCGCGGCCGCCAGGCCGTGCGTCGTAAGAGGGAACCCGGTGCGAGACCGGGACTGCCCCGCAGCGGTGAGTGGGAACGAAAGCCGTCATCAAGCACTGGGCGCGAGCCTGGGAAGCGACGGCCGGTAGGCGCGAGCACGACGCCCACGAGTCCGAAGACCTGCCCGCACCGCGCACACGACCGCGTGCGCCCCCGACGGCCTCTCGGGAGGGCCGGGCGGAAGGCCGTCTGGCCTTTCCCCTGCCTTCCCGTGCACGTCGGGCACCTCGAGGGAAGGGAAACACCCCGTGACATTCGGTACCAGCACCGTGCTCGGCTATCCGCGCATCGGCGGCAACCGCGAGCTGAAGAAGGCCGTCGAGGCGTACTGGGCAGGGCGCATCGACGCCGCCGCCCTGGAATCGACAGCGGCCGGCCTGCGCGGCCAGGTGTGGCAGACGCTGCGCGATGCCCGCCTCGACGCCATCCCGTCCAACACGTTCTCCTACTACGACCACGTCCTCGACACCGCCGTCGCCGTCGGCGCGGTCCCGGCCCGGTTTCGCCGGCTCGGGTTGCCCGAGCTCGACACGTACTTCGCGATGGCCCGCGGGGTTGACGCCGAGCCGGCGCTGGAGCTGACCAAGTGGTTCGCCACCAACTACCACTACCTGGTCCCGGAAATCGACGCCGACACCCAGTTCACCCCGAACCCGGCCAAGGCCCTGAGCGAGTACAGCGAGGCCCGCGCCCTTGGCATCACCACCCGGCCGGTGTTCGTCGGCCCGGCCACGTTCCTGCTGCTGGCCAAGGGCGCCGACCCGTTCGCCCGGCTGGACGACCTGGTCGAGACGTACGCCTCGTTGCTCGCGGACCTGGCGCGGGCCGGTGTGGAGTGGGTGCAGCTCGACGAGCCCGCCTACGTCGCCGACCGCACCCCGGATGAGATCGACGCGCTGCGCCGCGCCTACATCCGGCTCGGCGAGCTGGAGCAGCGGCCGCAGATCTTCGTCGCCAGCTACTTCGGCGAGCTCGGCGACGCTTTGCCCGCGCTGCTCGGCACACCGGTCGAGGCGATCGGCCTGGACCTCGTCGCCGGGCCGGGCAACCTCAGGCGGCTCAGCGGAGCCGGTCCGCTGCGCGGCAAGACGATCGTCGCCGGCCTGGTGGACGGGCACAACATCTGGCGCACCGACCTGCGCGCCGCCGCGGTCACCGGCGCCACCGTCGCCGGCCTGGCCGACCAGGTCGCCGTGTCGTCGTCGTGCTCGCTGCTGCACGTCCCGGTTGACCTGGACGCCGAGACCCGCCTCGACACCGAGCTGCGAGCGCGGCTGGCGTTCGCCCGGCAGAAGGTCGACGAGGTGGTGCTGCTCGGCCGCGCGCTGCGCGACGGTACCGCCGACCTACCCGCGCCGCTGCCGCCGATCCCGGCGGCGTGGCGGCACGACGACGTCCGCGCCCGCCTGACCGCCCTGCGCCCGGCCGACCGGCAGCGTGGCGACTACGCCGGCCGCGCCGCCCAGCAGCAGGACCGCCTGAACCTGCCGGACCTGCCGACCACCACGATCGGCTCGTTCCCGCAGACCGCCGAACTGCGCAAGGCCCGCGCCGAGCTGCGCGCCGGCAGCCTCGACCAAGCCGGTTACGCGCAGCGGATGCGCGCCGAGGTCGAGCACGTAGTCCGGCTGCAGGAGGCCCTCGGCCTCGACGTGCTGGTGCACGGCGAGCCGGAACGCAACGACATGGTGCAGTACTTCGGCGAGCAACTCGACGGGTTCGCCGCCACCGACAACGGCTGGGTCCAGTCGTACGGCTCGCGCTGCGTGCGCCCGCCGATCATCTACGGCGACGTAGCCCGCAAGGCGCCGATGACGGTCGAGTGGTCGACGTACGCGCAGTCGCTCACCAACCGGCCCGTCAAGGGCATGCTCACCGGCCCGGTCACCATCCTGGCCTGGTCGTTCGTGCGCACCGACCAACCCCTCGCGGACACCGCCGACCAGGTCGCCCTGGCCCTGCGCGACGAGTGCCGCGACCTGGAGGCCGCCGGGCTGCGGGTCATCCAGGTCGACGAGCCCGCGCTGCGCGAGACACTCCCACTGCGCCGCGAACACCAGAAGGCGTACCTGGACTGGGCGGTCGGGTCGTTCCGGCTGGCCACCAGCGGGGTCGCCGACGCTACCCAGATCCACACGCACCTGTGCTACTCGGAGTTCGGCGAGGTCATCACCGCCATCGACGCCCTCGACGCGGACGTGACCAGCATCGAGGCGTCTCGCTCGAAGATGGAGGTCCTCGACGACCTTGCCGCGATCGGTTACTCCCGCGGCGTCGGCCCGGGTGTGTGGGACATCCACTCGCCTCGGGTGCCCTCGCCCGATGAGATGGCCGAGGCGCTGCGGCGCGCCGTCGCCGCGGTCCCAGCCCGGCGGCTGTGGGTCAACCCGGACTGCGGCCTGAAGACGCGCGGGTACCCCGAGGTCGAGGCGTCGCTGCAGCACCTCGTCGCTGCCGCTGCCGCGCTACGCGCCCACTGAGTACCCGTGCCGGGCGAAGTTGCCACCTACGCCCGGCACGACGCCCTGACCGGCGAAGGTCGATCGACCTCTGTCGGTCAGGGCACTGCACTGCTCGCCTGCATCACCGTCCTGCAGCAGCCGCCCGCCCGACAGCTCGATACACCGTTGAGCGGGCCACACCGAACAGCTCCGCCAGCTCAGCGCTGGTGTGCTCCCCGGCGGCGTGCAGCGCCACGAGGTGAGCCTCCTGCCTAGGGTTCAGCTTCGGCTGCTTGCCGCGCAGCCTGCCCTTGGCCTTGGCGACCTTCATGCCCCTCCCGGGTCCGCATCCGCGCCAAGTCGGCCTCGAACTCGGCCACCATCGCCAGCGCCGTGAACAACAGCTTGCCCACCGGATCGGTCGGATCGTGCACCGAGCCGCCGAGGTTGAGCCGCACCCCGCGGGCGTTGAGCTCCTTGGCGAAGCGCCCGCGCCGGGCCGGAAGAGACTCTTTTTCTCCAACTTGCTCCGCGCGCAGCGGGGCGGCGGACCGTGGGAGCGTGGGAGGTGAGCCGCGCCGGACGGCCCGGACCGCGGCGGCGGCCGGTGTGGTCCCTGGTCGACGTCGACCACACCGGCCGGCGGACCGATGGCGTCTCCGGTTACCTGGACGGCTGGGCCATACGGCGCAGTACTTCCCGGCCGCCGACCGGGGTCAACGCGCGCAGCGTCACCGGCACGTCGAGCACGACCAGGTGCGCGTAGTGCCGGTCCGGGTCGGCGCCTTCACGGACGAGGCCGTGCAGCGCGTGCCAGGCCGGGCCTTCGTCGTCGACGGCGCGCAGGAGCGCGTCGACGGCTTCATACGCGAACGGGCCTGCCTGCCACTCAACTTCCCAGGTGATCCCACCCAGGCCCGGCCACCAGTCGAGAGAGTGGGCGCCGTTGAGTGCCTGGCTTTCGCGTAGGGCGGCCATGGTCCGCCCCAACGCCTCGTAGTAGCGGGCCGGGTCTGCCTGTCGCACCTGTTCCGTCATGGACCGTTCAACGACCTGGCGGGGGTCAGGGTGGCCCTGACCCCCCGCTAGGGCCGTTGGACAGTCATGGGGTCGGTGGCACTCATGGGGTCGCGGGTCCGTCTGAGTCGTGATGCCTGGGTGTGACGGTTGCTCCTGGGTGGGGCTGGCGGCGGGGGCCTGGTCGTGGTTGACGTCGTCGTGGAGCAGCTCGGCGGGCGTCACTGGCCAAGTGCAAGAGGTGTGTCCTGCTCGGGCAGGAACGCGCTGCGCGCGTCGACGTCGACGTCGCTCAGGGAGAGAGAAGGAGTTCCCTCCTCACGGGAGGGAGTCTGGCTTTCACGACCTGGTCGGCCGGGTCTGTCAGACGGCCGTTGACCTGCGCTGTGAGCCGTCCGGGCGGCGCCGTGGTGTGCTGCTCCGGGGTGCGCGGTGGTGAAGGCGTGGTGAAGCCCTGGCGGAAGGGTGTGGAGCGGTTCGCGGTCAGATGGTCGCCGCCGGGCCGGCCGGGGCTGTCGCGGCGGCGGGTGTGCTGACAGAACCGGCCGTGACCTGCGCTGTGAGCCGCCGTGAGCCGCTGTGAGCGGTCAGGCGGCGCGGCTGGCCTGGGTGGCGTGGGCGATCGCGCGGCGCAGCGCGGACAGGGACACGGGCCGGTCGTTCTCCAACTCGGTCAGCCCGAGTTCGATCCACTCCCGGATGAGGGTGGACGCCTTCACGCCGGCGGCGTCGGCGGCGTCGCGGACCCGCTGGTCCAGGTCCACGGGCAGGCGCACTCCGCGCATCACCATCGGTTCGGTCTCCGCCGCCGGCGGCAGCTCGACCGGGGCGGTGTCGTCGTAGTCGACCTCGCCGCGGGCGAACGCCTCGGCCGCCCGGACCACGTCCTCGCTCATCGCGTCATCTCCCATGCCTCGAACCGCTTCAGCTCCGCCGCGTTCATCTCGCGGGCCCCGATGATCTGCTGGTCGAACTTGCCCACTTTGCGGACGGCCACCACGAGGGGCCGGCCCGCCTGGGTGCGCCCCAGCACGGCGACGAACGGCAGGCCGCCGCTGGTGGCCGCCAGGGGCAGGCGCCGCCGCGCGGAGAGCACCTGGGCGACCTCGTACGGCTCGACGCCGGTGAGCGCGGCGAGTGTCCCGTGACAGGCATATCGGCCCGGCGCTGTGTCCCTGACCTGGGCGGGCTTTCTTCGATGGCAAATGATCAAGCGGCTGATTGTCATCGAAGTCGGCCCGCAGTCGTGTTGGACGGGGACAGTGTCGGTCATTCCGGCAGCGACGGCGGGACTGATCGGCTGCTCACGACGTTTGATGTTCAGGAACTGGGCCAACTCTGCTGGCATGGTCGCCAAACGGGCCGCATTGACTGTCAACGGGCCGACCTGCGTGTCACGGGACAGCGAGGGCTTCGGGAAGCCAGTCGTATCCCACGGGGTCGATGTCGTCTGCCAACGGAGTTGAGGCACGACATGCGTCCTGGCCTGCGCTGCCTCAACTCCACTGGCAGAACGCGGGGTCGGCTCCTGCCGGTGGAGTTGAGGCAAACCACTGTGCTGCTCGTCGGGCCGCCGCAGGTCACAGGCTTGAGCGGGCAACGCCGGGGCCTGGTGCCTCAGATTCATTGGCAGTGCCTCAGTTCTCTTGGCAGACGACAGTCGAGTGTAAAACGTTCGTTTGACGCGGCGCGCGGTAAGCATCAAAAGGCGCATTACGGGCACGCGGCGGGGGCTGGTTCGCACGTCTTATGGGTTCGCGGGTTCGGCCTGTCCCCGGTGCTGTGTCGGCCGATGCCGGCCGGAGGCCGCCAGCAGGCCGAGCACGGGCACGCCCAGACCGACGCGCCCTGGTGCTCGTCAACGAGCCGCGCGCGGATGTCCGAACCCGTTCGGCAACCATCAGGACCACTGCGGTGTTACCAGCCCGGGCCCGTTGCCGTCCTGGTTCCGCCCCGGCCGTGTGAGGAGCGAGGCGCCTGAGCTTGCGGAACCACCATCCCTGGCGGCCGCCCTACCCGTGGCTCTGTTGTACGGCGTGGCACCGACCACCAGGTGAGGTGGCGCACGTGTGGGCGGGGATGGCTGGTGTCGCCGGTGTCGACTACCGTCATTTTACGGTGAGGGGTGCGTGGCTCTCGGCGATCAACACTGCCGGTGGTGGTGGGCGTCGGCCGGGTGGGGCGAGGTGTGGGGGTTTTGGCCGCCGGGTGGACCCTGTTGCTGAATTCGTGACATGCCGTTGTGGATCCGGTGTGTTGGCTTGTCTGTCCTGAATGATCGTGTTGCTGGTCGGCTTTTCCCCTCTCCCGGCCGCAGGATGGTTTTGCCGATGTCGATGCGGTCGCGCCCGTTGGCGCAAGTTCCGGAGCAGACGATGCTGGTGGCCAGGGCGGCGTTTCCCAAGGGCAGTCTGGCGATGAGTGTGCGTGACCAGTTGGGTGAGGTGTTCGCTGATGAGCGGTTCGCGGCTGCTTTCGGGGTCCGGGGTGCGCCGGCGACCTCGCCGGGGGTCCTGGCTCTAGTGACGGCGTTGCAGTACGCCGAAGGGTTGACTGACCGGCAGGCGGCGCAGATGGTGGTCCGGGCCATCGACTGGAAGTACTGCCTGGGGCTGGAGCTGACCGATACCGGGTTCGACTACAGCGTGTTGAGCAAGTTCCGGGCCCGCCTCGTCGAGCACGGTCTGGAACGCGCCGCGTTCGACCTGCTCCTTCAGGTGTTGAAGGACAAGGGCCTGATCGGCGCCGGTGGCAAGGCCCGCACCGATTCCACCCACGTGATCTCAGCGGTGCGTGACCTCAACCGCCTCGAGTTGGCCGGGGAGACGGTCCGCGCCGCGGTGGAGGTCCTGGCCGTGGCCGCTGCGGGGTGGCTGGCCACGGTGATCGACATCCCCGAGTGGAACCAGCGATACGGCGCCCGCGTCGACTCCTGGCGGCTGCCGACCTCGCGGACCAAACGAGACCGGCTGGCGCAGGTTTACGGCGCCGACGCGGTGCGGCTGCTGGAAGCGGTCTGGTCGCCATCGGCCCCGGCGTGGCTGGTCGAGCTACCCGCGATCGAGACGCTACGCCGGATGCTGGTCCAGAACTACCAGATCAGCGCCGACACCCGCGGACGGCAGGTGATCAAGATGCGGCAGGCCGACGACGACGGTCTGCCGCCGGCCAGACACCGGATCACCTCCCCCTATGACCTCGACACCCGGTGGGCAGCCAAAGGCGAGGACCTGTTCTGGAACGGCTACAAGGTCCACCTCACCGAGACCTGCCACGCCGATGACGACCCGCCCGGCGCCGGCACCCCGGCTCCACCGAACCTGATCATCAACGTGGCGACCACCGGCTCGACCGTGCCCGATGTGAAGGCGACCACCCCCATCCACGCCGCCCTGGCCGCCTCGGGCCTGCTACCGGCCCGGCATTACCTCGACGCCGGCTACCCTTGCGCCGAGACGATCAACACCGCGGCCGACACGTACGGCGTCACGATGGTCACCCCCGCCTCCCGTGACACGTCCGCGCAGGCCAGGGCCGGTACCGGGTTCGCCAAGGACGCCTTCACCATCGACTGGGCCACCCGGCAGGTCACCTGCCCGCAAGGCAACACCAGCGGCAACTGGAACCCCGTCAGCCAGCACGGCACCGACGCAATCGTGATCACATTCCCCACCGGCGCCTGCCACCCCTGCCCAGCCCGAACCCAGTGCACCGCCTCCAAACGCGGCCGGCGTCACCTGACCCTGCGCCCCCAAGAGCTGCACGAAGCCCTGGCCCGTAACCGCGCCGACCAAGCCCGCAAGACCTGGCAGGACGACTACGCCCTGCGCGCCGGCGTGGAAAGCACCATCCACCAAGCCATCGCGATCACCGGCATCCGCCACGCCCGCTACCGCGGCCTACCGAAAACCCGTCTCCAACACGCATTCTCCGCAATAGCCCTGAACCTGACCAGGATCGATGCCTGGTGGAACGACCAGCCCCTCGACCGAACCAGAACAAGCCACCTCGCCCGCCTCGACTACACCCTCGCCGCCTGAACGAATTCGGCAACAGGGTCCGGGTGGGCGACGGGGTGCCGAGGTTGTCGCCGGCGAGGTGGTCGGGGCTGGGGTGGGCGGCCTGCGGGGCTGGCTGATCCGTACTGGGTGTCCTTGGTTCGGGGGCGGGGAAGGAGCGTTGCGCGTTGGTCGCCGCTGCTTTTTCGACTGTTGAGCTCAGTGAGAGTTCGTTGCGGGTTTTGGAAGGGTTCACCGGGGTGCGGGTGTCCCGGGCGGAGTTGCCGTTGTTGTGGGATGACATCGGCACGCTGGAGATGCTGGCGGGTCGGGTGCGTGCGGTGCTGGGTCCGTTGCTGGAGCAGACGGTCAGGGCGGTCCGGCAGGCGGGGGAGGGTGAGGCCTTCGACCGGTTCGTGGCGCAGACCGTTCCGTTCGTGGGGAAGATGGCCGAGACGGCCGATCTGATGCTCGCCGTGGTGGAGGCGGAGAAGAAGTTCTTCCTGGAGGCGGAGACCGGCAAGCGTACGACGGTGGCGATGTTCTCCTTCATGCAGGCCGAGTTCGCCGCCGCGGCCGCGATGTGGTTCTGGAATCCCGTGGGGGCGGCGGCGCACGTCGCCGAGGCGCGGACGATCATTCAGGTGGTCCTGCGTTCGGCGTTGGTGCGGTCGGCGGCGAGTAGCACGGCGATGCAGATGTTGTTCATGCCGGGTTCTGCGCTGCTGGCCGAGGTGTCGATGATGACCGATGGTTTGCAGTCGGGGGTGAACTGGTCGGCGGTCGGTAAGCAGGCGGCGTACGCGGGGGCGGTGGCGTTCCTGAGCACGGTGGGCGGGCCGGCGTTGGGCAAGGCCGCTGGCGCTGTCGCCGGCGCGGTCAGCAAGCTCGGCCTGTCGGACACGACCAAGATGCTGTTGACCGATCTGCTGACGCGGCCGGTGTTGGAGACCGGCACGGAGGGAATCTTCGGTATCGGTGCCAGCCTGATGGTCGACGGGTACTACGACCCCGGCAATCTCGGTGCGGATCTTCTGTCCGGGGCGCTGTCGGGGGCGGGCGGGGCGGCCGCGAGCGGCCTCGGGATCGTCGTGAGTCGCGCCGTGATGCAGCCCCGGGTGCAGATGCCTCGCCCCGACTTCACGTGGGATGGTAGGCCGGTCCTGCCGGTGGGGACGACACCGGTGGGTGGGGACATGTCCACGGGGTACGAGGCTGGGGTCGACGACCCGAAGGCTGCGGTGACCGGCGGGCAGGCCCCGCCGTCCACCCCGCCGCCGCTGCCGGCTTCGAACCTGCCCACGTCGAAGCTGGACCTGCCCACGCCGCGCCTGGACCTGTCGGTGCCGTCGTGGTCGGTGCCGAGCCTGTCGGTGCCGGCCGCGCCTGCGCCGCAGTGGGTCGTGGCAGCCGGTGGGCCGGTGGTCGAGCGGTGGCAACAGTTCCAGCAGGATCTGGTGGACCGCTACGGTGGGCTGCTGGCCGGGGTGGCTCAGGCGGGCAAGAGCATGGCCGCGCTCGCCGTACCCATCGAGCGGGTTTTCGCCGGGTGGGTCGACGCCCGGCAGGGTGAGCCGACTGTTGCGGCTTTCCTGTCCGCGGTCGGTCTGCCGGGTACCGCGCTCACCGAGGGGTATCTGACGGGTGTCCGGGAGCGAGCGGTGGCCCGGATGGCCGAGGCGTTGGCATCCGCGGGTGAGCAGTTCCCGGCCGAGGTGCGGGCGCAGCAGGTTGTCGCCGCGCTGCCGGCGGCGTTCGACCTGGAGGCGTTGCGCGCGATCGCGCACCTGGCCGTCCAACACCACATCGACCAGCACCTCGCCGCCGGCCTACCGACGGCCGCTGGCACGTCGTGGGCCGTTGGCACGCCGACAGGTGCCGGCGTGCCGGCAGGTGCCGGGGCGGCGGTGCCGTCCGCCGCCGCGATCGAGGCGGTCAAGAGCGCCGTGCGGGACCGGGTGGACCGAAGCCTCAATGCGATCCTCGGTACCTCCGCACCCGTGCTGCCCGCTGTGGTGGCCGGTCCCGACGCCGCGCAGGTGAGCGCCGTGGCGAACGTGGTCCGGCAGGCGGTCACCGACCTGCCCGCCCGTTTCTCGGCCGCGGCCATCCCCGGCGCCACCGCACCGGCCGCCAACTGGGCTACCGTCGACGTTCCAGAAAGCGGGCGCGCCGGCGCGCCGACCGTGCCGATAACGCCCGAGCAGCACACCGCAGCAGCGACCAGCCAGGCAGTAGAGCAGTTTACCGGCCTGGCCCACCAGTACGGCGTAAAGCCGGCCCGCCACGACCCCCTCGCCGAATCCTTCCAACGGGACTGGGTCAACGGATACCACCAGGTCCTCACCCAGACCGCCGGCAGCGCCACCCCCGGCACCCCCGGCACGCCCGGCACGGCTGGGACGCCGGAGGCGGCCAGCGCCCGTAGCACGGTGCCGGCTGGCGCTGCCTCCCGCGCCGATGACACGCCGATCCACCACAACGCCAGCGACAGTGACAGCGACAGTGGCATGTCTGTTTCCAGCGACGACGTGTTCAGCAACCTCGACACCAGCGACACAATGTCGATCAGTGACGTGTCTTCGCCGGACGAGTCGCTTGGTGGGGTGCCCGGTAAGCACGGTCTCAGCGACGCGGCTTCGTCGCGGGATGAACCGGTCAGTGGCGACCCCGGCAGACACGGCGAGCCTGCTGTCGCGGCAACCGGGCAGGCCGTTGCGGCAACCGGGCAGGCCGTCGGGATGTTCGAGTCCGGGCAGCGGGTCGCTAACTGGGCCGCTGCGGAGCAGGCACGTCCCGGCAGCGGTGACCTGTGGTGGTGCGTGGCGGCCACGCTCGATGTGTTCCACACCGTGTACAAGCGGCTGGGCAACCGGGCGGTGTTCGACGACCGGATCATCGGGCCGGACGGCCGGCTCGCGCCCACCATGGGCTGGCCGCAACTGATGGAGATCCTCGACACGGTACCCGAGCGTGTCGCCCCCCACCCGGACGGGGTCGCGGGAGGGGACGTGCTGGCCGCGTTGCGGGCGGCGCCGGGGTCGATGGTGGTGGTCAGGGCCGCGCCACCGAACGAACCGCAGCACGTGTTCGCCCTCCACAGCCAGCCGCAGGATTCCGGGCCGCCGAGGATCCAGGTGCGGGACCCTCTGCTGCCCGGCGCCGCCGACCGGCCCGAGCCGGACGACCCGATACGTGATCCGTGGCTGCGACACCTGTTCGCATCCAGCACCCGGGTGGCCGCGTTCGACGGAGACGGGCGGCCCGCCACCATCACCGATCTCCTCGGCCAGGCCGCCCGCCACCCGCGGCCGACAACCACGACCGGCACCGACACCAGCGCGTTCCTGCTCGCCTCCACCAGCACACCACGCGGCCCGTCCCACGCCATGCGGGCAGACACCACCGCCCCCGACCCGGCCGACTCCCCCCACTCCGATCCACTGGTGGACCCGGCCGATCTGCTCTATCTGCTTGTTGAGGCCGTGGGCACGGAACCCGACCCCGAGCCGCAACCGATGGATCCGCGCAAGGACGACCCGTCTGGTACCGGCCCGGCGTCCGGTGATCAGGAATTCCAGAACGTACGGGACCCGGATCTTGACGGGATGAATCTGGACACACCACACCTCGACGGCGCGTGGGGGCCGCCGCGGAACACCGGACAGGTCGAGTCCCCGGACGGGGTGAGCGATCCGGGTCAGCCCCAACAAGCACCATTGCCGGACCCTCCCGCGGGCAGCCAGTGGGTGCTCAACCAGGAGGAGGCCCGGACGCTGTTCGACCAGCACGCCAAAAACATCGCCACCACACCACAGCACCGGGGTGATCTGCAGGAGTTGTGGAACGCCCTGATCGACTGTATGGACAACAACGGGACCATCACCGCCAGCCAGCCAGCCCTCGCCAAGGCGACAAAGGCAGTGAAGTTGACGGTGCGTGACCGGATCGGGGTATTGCTCCGCAGTGGTCTGCTGCAGCTGGTCCAGGAAAGTCACGGTCCCTGGGCAACGCGGTACAGGGTGAGCGATCCGGGCCAGCCCCAGCAAGCACCTTTGCCGGAGCCTCCTGCGGGCAGCAAGTGGGTGCTCGACCAGGATGAGGCCCGGACGCTGTTCGCCCGGCACGTCGACCACATCGGCACCACAACACGGCAGCGGGATGGTCTGCGGCGGTTGTGGGACGCCCTGATCGACGGTATGGACAACGACGGGAAAATCACCGCCAGCCAGGAAGACCTCGCCAAGGCGACAGACGCACACCAGACGACGGTGCGTGGCCGGATCGAGGTATTGCTCGACAGTGGTCTGCTGCAGCTGGTCCAGAAAGGTCACGCTCGCGGGGCGGCGGCGCAGTACAGGGTGAGCGATCCGGGTCAGCCACGCGGCCCGTCCCACGCCATGCGGGCAGACACCACCGCCCCCGACCCGGCCGACTCCCCGGTTCGCCGCCGAGACCGGACGGCTCGTCGAGGCGTGGGCCGACCCCGCCGCCGAGGAGGGCGTGTCGCCCGGCATGGGGCTGCCGCAGCGGACACCGGACAGGTCGAGTTCCCGTACGGGGTGAGCAACCCGGGTCAGCCCCAGCAAGCACCGTTGCCGGACCCTCCCGCGGGCAGCCAGTGGGTGCTCGACAAGTCGGACGCCCTGACGCTGTTCGCCCAGCACGCCAGAAACATGCCCACCACAACTCAGCGGCAGCAGGATGGTCTGCGAAAGTTGTGGGACGCCCTGATCCACCTTATGGACGAGGCCGGGATCATCACCGCCAGCCGGGAAATCCTCGCCAAGGCGACAACCCCCTCCACGGCGCCGAAGACGGTGGAGCACCGGATCGGGGTATTGCTCCGCAGTGGTCTGCTGCGGCTGGTCCGGGAAGGTCACGGTGGCGTGGCGGCGCGGTACGCGGTGAGCGCTCCGGGTCAGCCCCAGCAAGCATCGGTGCCGGGCCCTGCCCTCGGACCGGACCGCCCGCAGGGTGAGGACCTGTCCTGGCTGGACCACGGGGCTACGGTGCCGATGCCCGGGCCGGCACCTGCCCCGCCGGCGGGCACGGGTCTGCCAGGGCTGCCCGGGCCGTTTGACGACCCGGACGCCCCCACCGCGTCGTCCTGGCCGGCGGGGTGGGCGGAACCGGGGTGGCCGGTACCCGGCATGGGCGTGACCGACGGGCACGGTGCGGCGATCTCCACCGACTTCGACCAGCCGCGCATCGACGATCAGGCCAGCGACGGCGGGAACCTCGGCGACTGGGCCAGCGACGGCGGGAACCTCGGCGACTGGGCCACCTACCAGGGGCCGGACATGGACTGGCAGCCATCCCTCGCGTCCTGGCCAGCGGTGACCCGCACCGACGCCGGCACTGTCCACGCCGGCGACACCCTCCATCACCCGGCCGACGAGCCACCCACCACGCCCGCCTCGCCGCACCCCGACCAACCCCAACCCACTGCGGGCGGCCAGCGGGTGCGCGACCCGGGCGAGGCCCGGGCGCTGTTCGACCAGCACGCCGGCCACATCGCCACCACA
The DNA here is from genome assembly GCF_007830265.1 of Micromonospora olivasterospora. Classification (NCBI taxonomy): domain Bacteria; kingdom Bacillati; phylum Actinomycetota; class Actinomycetes; order Micromonosporales; family Micromonosporaceae; genus Micromonospora; species Micromonospora olivasterospora. The sequence continues at coordinate 23,845 of NZ_VLKE01000002.1, read as the reverse complement.
ACACGGCAGCGGGAACCGCTGCGGAAATTGTGGAACGCCTTGATCGACCGGATGGACGACAACGGGATCATCACCGCCAGCCCGTCAGACCTCGCCGAGGCGACATCCACACCGCGGCAGACGGTGCATGACCGGATCGGGGTATTGCGCGACCGTGGTCTGCTGCAGCGGGTCCAGGGAGGTCGCGGTCGCGGGGCGGCGCGGTACGGGGTGAGCGATCCGGGTCCGCCCCGGCAAGCACCGATGCCGGCCCCTCCCGAGGGCACCCGGTGGCTGCGCGACCCGGGCGAGGCCCGAGTCCTGTTCGACCAGCACGCCGGCCACATCGCCACCACAACACCGCAGCGGGTACAGCTGCGGCAGTTGTGGCACGCCCTGATCGACCGGATGGACGACAACGGGATCATCACCGCCAGCGTGTCAGACCTCGCCGAGGCGACATCCGCACAGCAGTCGACGGTGCATGCCCGGATCGGGGTATTGCTGCGCGACCGTGGTCTGCTGCAGCGGGTCCAGGGAGGTCACGCTGGCGTGGCGGCGCGGTACGCGGTGAGCAATCCGGGTCAGCCCCGGCAAGCACCACTGCCGGGCCCTGCCCTCGGACCGGACCGCCCGCAGGGTGAGGACCTGTCCTGGCTGGACCACGGGGCTACGGTGCCGATGCCCGGGCCGGCACCTGCCTCGCCAGCGGGCACGGGTCTGCCAGGGCTGCCCGGGCCGTTTGACGACCCGGACGCCCCCACCGCGTCGTCCTGGCCGGCGGGGTGGGCGGAACCGGGGTGGCCGGTACCCGGCATGGGCGTGACCGACGGGCACGGTGCGGCGATCTCCACCGACTTCGACCAGCCGCGCATCGACGATCAGGCCAGCGACGGCGGGAACCTCGGCGACTGGGCCAGCGACGGCAGGAACCTCGGCGACTGGGCCACCTACCAGGGGCCGGACATGGACTGGCAGCCATCCCTCGCGTCCTGGCCAGCGGTGACCCGCACCGACGCCGGCACCCTCCATCACCCAGCCGGCGAGCCACCCACCACGCCCGCCTCGCCGCACCCCGACCAACCCCAACCCCAACCCCAACCCGCTGCGGGCAGCCGGCGGGTGCGCGACCCGGGCGAGGCCCGGGCGCTGTTCGACCAGCACGCCGGCCACATCGCCACCACAACACCGCGGCGGGAACAGCTGCGGCAGTTGTGGAACGCCCTGATCGACCGGATGGACGACAACGGGATCATCACCGCCAGCGAGCCAGACCTCGTCGAGGCGACATCCACACCGCGGCCGACGGTGCATCACCGGATCGGGGTATTGCGCGACCGTGGTCTGCTGCAGCTGGTCCAGGAAAGTCGCGGTCGCGTGGCGGCGCGGTACGGGGTGAGCGATCCGGGTCCGCCCCGGCAAGCACCACTGCCAGCCCCTCCCGAGGGCAGCCAGTGGCTGCGCGACCCGGGCGAGGCCCGAGTCCTGTTCGACCAGCACGCCGGCCACATCGCCACCACAACACCGCAGCGGGAACCGCTGCGGCAGTTGTGGAACGCCCTGATCGACCGAATGGACGACAACGGGATCATCACCGCCAGCGAGCCAGACCTCGCCAAGGCGACATCCACACCGCGGCCGACGGTGCATCACCGGATCGGGGCATTGCTGCGCGACAGTGGTCTGCTGCAGCTGGTCCAGGAAGGTCACGCTGGCGGGGCGGCGCGGTACGGGGTGAGCGATCCGGGTCCGCCCCGGCAAGCACCACTGCCAGCCCCTCCCGAAGGCAGCCAGTGGCTGCGCGACCCGGGCGAGGCCCGAGTCCTGTTCGACCAGCACGCCGGCCACATCGCCACCACAACACCGCAGCGGGAACCGCTGCGGCAGTTGTGGAACGCCCTGATCGACCGGATGGACGACAACGGGATCATCACCGCCAGCCTGTCAGACCTCGCCGAGGCGACATCCACACCGCGGCCGACGGTGCATCGCCGGATCGGGGTATTGCGCGACCGTGGTCTGCTGCAGCTGGTCCAGGGAGGTCGCGGTGGCGGGGCGGCGCGGTACGGGGTGAGCGATCCGGGTCAGCCCCGGCAAGCACCGCTGCCGGGCCCTGCCCTCGGACCGGACCGCCTGGACCACGGGGGGACGTCGCCGATGCCCGGGCCGGCACCTGCCCCGCCGGCAGGCACGGGCATGCCTGGGCTGCCCGGGCCGTTCGACCCGGACGCCCCCACCGCGTCGTCCTGGCCGGCGGGGTGGGCGGAACCGGCGGGGCCGGTACCCGGCATTGATGTGACCGCCCACGGTGCTGCGATCTCCACCGACTTCGACCAGCCGGGCATCGACGATCAGGCCAGCGACGGCGGGAACCTCGGCGACTGGGCCACCTACCAGGGGCCGGACATGGACTGGCAGCCATCCCTCGCGTCCTGGCCAGCGGTGACCCGCACCGACGCCGGCACTGTCCACGCCGGCGACACCCTCCATCACCCGGCCGACGAGCCACCCACCACGCCCGCCTCGCCGCACCCCGACCAACCCCAACCCACTGCGGGCGGCCAGCGGGTGCGCGACCCGGGCGAGGCCCGGGCGCTGTTCGACCAGCACGCCGGCCACATCGCCACCACAACACGGCAGCGGGAACCGCTGCGGAAATTGTGGAACGCCTTGATCGACCGGATGGACGACAACGGGATCATCACCGCCAGCCCGTCAGACCTCGCCGAGGCGACATCCACACCGCGGCAGACGGTGCATGACCGGATCGGGGTATTGCGCGACCGTGGTCTGCTGCAGCGGGTCCAGGGAGGTCGCGGTCGCGGGGCGGCGCGGTACGGGGTGAGCGATCCGGGTCCGCCCCGGCAAGCACCGATGCCGGCCCCTCCCGAGGGCACCCGGTGGCTGCGCGACCCGGGCGAGGCCCGAGTCCTGTTCGACCAGCACGCCGGCCACATCGCCACCACAACACCGCAGCGGGTACAGCTGCGGCAGTTGTGGCACGCCCTGATCGACCGGATGGACGACAACGGGATCATCACCGCCAGCGTGTCAGACCTCGCCGAGGCGACATCCGCACAGCAGTCGACGGTGCATGCCCGGATCGGGGTATTGCTGCGCGACCGTGGTCTGCTGCAGCGGGTCCAGGGAGGTCACGCTGGCGTGGCGGCGCGGTACGCGGTGAGCAATCCGGGTCAGCCCCGGCAAGCACCACTGCCGGGCCCTGCCCTCGGACCGGACCGCCCGCAGGGTGAGGACCTGTCCTGGCTGGACCACGGGGCTACGGTGCCGATGCCCGGGCCGGCACCTGCCTCGCCAGCGGGCACGGGTCTGCCAGGGCTGCCCGGGCCGTTTGACGACCCGGACGCCCCCACCGCGTCGTCCTGGCCGGCGGGGTGGGCGGAACCGGGGTGGCCGGTACCCGGCATGGGCGTGACCGACGGGCACGGTGCGGCGATCTCCACCGACTTCGACCAGCCGCGCATCGACGATCAGGCCAGCGACGGCGGGAACCTCGGCGACTGGGCCAGCGACGGCGGGAACCTCGGCGACTGGGCCACCTACCAGGGGCCGGACATGGACTGGCAGCCATCCCTCGCGTCCTGGCCAGCGGTGACCCGCACCGACGCCGGCACTGTCCACGCCGGCGACACCCTCCATCACCCGGCCGACGAGCCACCCACCACGCCCGCCTCGCCGCACCCCGACCAACCCCAACCCACTGCGGGCGGCCAGCGGGTGCGCGACCCGGGCGAGGCCCGGGCGCTGTTCGACCAGCACGCCGGCCACATCGCCACCACAACACGGCAGCGGGAACCGCTGCGGAAATTGTGGAACGCCTTGATCGACCGGATGGACGACAACGGGATCATCACCGCCAGCCCGTCAGACCTCGCCGAGGCGACATCCACACCGCGGCAGACGGTGCATGACCGGATCGGGGTATTGCGCGACCGTGGTCTGCTGCAGCTGGTCCAGGAAGCACACGGTCACGGGGCGGCGCGGTACGGGGTGAGCGATCCGGGTCCGCCCCGGCAAGCACCACTGCCGGCCCCTCCCGAGGGCACCCGGTGGCTGCGCGACCCGGGCGACGCCCGGGCGCTGTTCGACCAGCACGCCGGCCACATCGCCACCACAACACGGCAGCGGGACCGGCTGCGGCAGTTGTGGAACGCCTTGATCGACCGGATGGACGACAACGGGATCATCACCGCCAGCCTGTCAGACCTCGCCGAGGCGACATCCACACGGCAGCCGACGGTGCGTGACCGGATCGGGGTATTGCGCGACCGTGGTCTGCTGCAGCTGGTCCAGGAAGCACACGGTCACGGGGCGGCGCGGTACGGGGTGAGCGATCCGGGTCCGCCCCGGCAAGCACCACTGCCGGCCCCTCCCGAGGGCACCCGGTGGCTGCGCGACCCGGGCGAGGCCCGAGTCCTGTTCGACCAGCACGCCGGCCACATCGCCACCACAACACGGCAGCGGGAACCGCTGCGGCAGTTGTGGAACGCCCTGATCGACCGAATGGACGACAACGGGATCATCACCGCCAGCGAGCCAGACCTCGCCGAGGCGACATCCACACCGCAGCAGACGGTGCATGCCCGGATCGGGGTATTGCGCGGCAGTGGTCTGCTGCAGCTGGTCCAGGAAAGGCACGGTCGCGTGGCGGCGCGGTACGGGGTGAGCGCTCCGGTTCAGCCCCGGCAAGCACCACTGCCGGGCCCTGCCCTCGGACCGGACCGCCCGCAGGGTGAGGACCTGTCCTGGCTGAACCACGGGGCTACGGTGCCGATGCCCGGGCCGGCACCTGCCCCGCCAGCGGGCACGGGTCTGCCAGGGCTGCCCGGGCCGTTCGACCCGGACGCCCCCACCGCGTCGTCCTGGCCGGCGGGGTGGGCGGAACCGGGGTGGCCGGTACCCGGCATGGGCGTGACCGACGGGCACGGTGCGGCGATCTCCACCGACTTCGACCAGCCGGGCATCGACGATCAGGCCAGCGACGGCGGGTACCTCGGCGACTGGGCCACCTACGAGGTGGACCCAGCCGGTTCGCTCGATGTGGACCCGGCCGATCTGCTCTATCTGCTTGCGGCCGTGGGCACGGAACCCGACCCCGAGCCGCAACCGATGGATCCGCCCCGGCCGCAGGCCCCGCCCGGCCCGACATCGTGGTCGCAGCCCAGCGGCGACCAGCCCAGCCAGTCCCCCGGGACTCAGTAGTTCCCGCCGGGACCGGGCGTGCAGGACTCGGCACCTCAGATCGCGCGGCCTGCCGGTCCGGGCGGCTGACCGCCCCGGCATGCCTGTCCGCGTGGACAGCTCCGAGACCAGATCCAGTACATGCTTCTGGCAATCGGCCAGGGTCGCCCCGGCTGCGTTTGCCGAAAGGGCCTCGCCGTAGTTTCCGGACCGAAAACAACGCCAGCCCTGATCGCGGCCCCGTACGAACGCCAGGGAACTTGGATATCCATCACGTCGGCCGGGCGTGGCGCAGTGAGGCGCGGGGTGTCGGGGTACGGCCTGGAGTGCAGAGCTAAGTACAGCTGATCTTGCAGAGGTGCGCACTGTTTGTCCGTCGTCAGCGGGTGACTGAGGGTGAGGCTGCTCGGGTCGTGATCGGGCAGACGTGGGGCGGCTTGCGATGGGAGCGATGGATGAGCAGCGGTGGCTGGATGTGCGCCGGTTCCGGGCGTTGCACGAGGCTGGTGCGAGTGTCTCGGAGATCGCTCGTGAGACGGGCCTGAACTGGCGGACGGTGAAGAAGTACCTGGCTGCTGGTAGCGGCGAGGTGGTGCCGCCGGTTCGGGCGCGGCCGGCTCGGGGGCAGTTGATCGACGTGTTCGCGCACGTGGTCGATGCGTGGCTGCGGGCGGAGTTGCTGCTCAAGGGCACGGTGATCCATGAACGCCTTGTCGAGCAGTACGGGTTCACCGGCAACTATCAGCGGGTGAAGCTGTATCTGCAGCAGGCCCGGCCGCGGATCGCTGCGGAGTTGGGGATCAGTCCGGATCAGCTGGCCGGGCTGCACCGCCGGTTCGAGGTCGTTCCGGGCGCCCAGGCGCAGGTGGACTGGGGCGACGAAGGCGGCATCCTGGCCCATGTCGGGATCCCGAAGGTGTACTCGTTTCACATGGTGCTGTCGTACTCGCGGGACCCGTTCTGCTGTTTCACCACCAGCCAGGACCTGGCCGCGTTCTGGGAGTGTCACCGGCGGGCGTTCGCGCACTTTGGCGGGGTTCCCGGGGCGATCGTCTACGACCGGACCAAGACCGTGGTCCGCCGGCATGTCGCCCCGGGCCAGGCGGTGCCGCTGCACCCGGAAGCGGTCGCGTTCGCCGGGCACTACGACTTCGACATCGATGTGCTGGCCGCCTATCGGCCGACCGGCAAAGGGCGGGTCGAACGGCAGGTCACCATCATCCGCGATCATGTCCTGGCCGGGCGGGCGTTCTCGTCGCTGGCCGAACTCGACGCCACGTTCATGGCCTGGGTGCCACAGCGGCGGGCCGTAAGGCATCGCACCCACGGCGAGATCATCGGCGTGCGGGCGGTCCGCGACCACGCCGCGCTGCGACCGATCCCCGCCCGGCCGTATGTGGTCGCCGACCGGCATCTGCGGCACGTCGGCAAGGACTGCCTGGTCGCCTACGCCGGCAACCTCTACTCCGTGCCGGCCCGACGGGTCCGCCACCGCCAACTCGTGGAGATTCGGGCGACCGCCGCCACGATCACTATTCACGCCATCGTGCCCGGTCTGGACGGCACCACGCTGCTGGCCACGCACCAGCGGGCCGTGGGCCGCGGCGCCCGCGTGGTCGACGAGAGCCACTGGGACGGTCTGCCCGACGGACACACCCGGGCCGTCACCATCGGCGACCCCGACAGCGGGCAGTCGACCGCACGCCGACCGGCCCGTCACGACGGCGGCCAGGGGCCGCTGCAAGCCCTGCTCAACCGGGCCGCCGCCGCCCAGATCGCCGTCGAGGCCCGGCCGCTGTCGGTCTATGAGCAGATCGCTGCGGCCAGCCCGTTCACCAACCGCCCACACCTGAAGGACGTCTCGAAGTGAGTGAGCTGGTCACCAACCGCATCCACGCCAGCGCCACCAAACTCGGCCTGCCTCACCTGGCCAAGACGCTGCGGGAACTCACCGGCCGGGCCGACACCGAAGCCATGGGCTACCTGGAGTTCCTCGACCTCGTCCTGGAAGAGGAACTCGCCGTCCGCGACGAACGCCGCTTCCGCGCCGGGCTACGCCTGTCGAAGCTGCCGCACCACAAGACCCTCGACGACTACGACTTCAGCTTCCAACCCGACCTGGACCCCCGCAAGGTCCGTGACCTCGCGACCCTCGCATTCGTGCAGGCCAAGGCCAACGTCGCTCTCCTCGGCCCACCCGGCGTCGGCAAGACCCACATCGCCGTGTCCCTCGCGGTCGCCGCCTGCCGAGCCGGATTCACCGTCTACTTCACCACCCTCGACGACATGGTCCGCCACCTCACCGCCGCCGACGCGATCGGCCGCCTGGCCCGCAAGCTGCAAACCTACCTACGCCCCACCGTCCTGGTCATCGACGAAGTGGGCTACCAACCCCTCGAACGACCCGAGGCCAACCTCGTCTTCCAAGTGATCTCGAAACGCTACGAGAAGGGCTCCACCCTGCTGACCTCGAACAAAGGCTTCGGCGAATGGGGCCAAGTCTTCGGCGACGAGGTCCTGGCCACCGCCATCCTCGACCGGCTCCTGCACCACTGCGACGTCGTCCCCATCAACGGCCCCAGCTACCGACTCAAGAACCGCCTCACCGCCATCGAGAACGTCGCCTGATGCCCACCCCGGCCACCCCGGACGACCCCGCAGCCACCAGCGACACCAACCGCGGCGACCTGCTGCAACTCCTGCTCCAGATCTGCGAGGACTTCCTCGCCCGCACCACTCCGGCGACCCACCAGGTCGACACCCTCCTACGCGCCCGCGGCATCACCGGCGGACCCGGATGGCTGATCGACATGCTCGGCCTCACCCGCCTGCGCCTGTAAGACGCAACCCACCGTGAGGAACAAGGCGCCCACCACGACACCTGACCTCTGCAAGATCAGCCGTACTCACCTCTGCACTCCAACGAGTACCCCGACACGGGGCACGCTGGGGAACAGGTGGTGTTGATCTGGTGGTTCAGGCCGCCGAGCAGGAAGTCGATCAGCCGGTTGCCGCGGCACCGGCCATCGTCTTGCGCTGGGCTTCCTCGCGGGCGGTACGCGCCGTGGTCGCGATCAGGTCTGCCAGCTCGGCCAGCTCGGCCGGCGCGAGTTCCCGGTAGGCGTCCTCGTTGAAGGTGATCCGGGTCACGCCGTGCCCGGCCAGGGTCACCGACCTCAGCTTCTTCTGGTCCTCCACGGCGGCCTTCCCCCGGGCTACGCGTCGGCCTACCCGATCGGCCGCGGCCTCCACCTCCGCCAGGGCCGAGCGCATCTCGGCCAACAGTTCCTCTTCGCCCAACAAGGTGCTCATTTCATTACCTCCTTTTGCTGTTAACGGCTGGCCGGGGCGGCGGGTTCACCCTGGCCCCCTCAGTGGATGCGCCTCAGCGGCCCGGCGCACCGGATCCGGGCTTCGCGACCTCGGGCCAGTCGTCCACCTCGGCGGCCGAGATCGCGCGGGCGGTGGTGTGGTCGCCCCGGGCGGGGTTCGCGCTGTTGTTGAAGTTCTACACGCGGGCTGGGCGGTTCCCGCGCGGCCGCGGCGAGCTGCCCGACGAGGCAGTAGAGTTCGTAGCCCGCCAGGTCGGTGTGGATCCGGCCGAGCTGCGCTTCTACGAGTGGTCGGGCTCTACGATCGCCGGTAGCCGGTATGGCCCGGGCGAGGCGACCCTGAGCCGGAAGTTGGGCGACACCCCTCTCAGCCCGTTCGCGGGGAACGTCGGCACGGCTGGGCGTGGCGGTCAACGCCGTCCAGAAAATGTGTCCAACAAGCTGGAGTGTCCAACAACGCCGACGCAGGTTTCCTGGACAGGGCTTCCTTTGGGGGGGGGTCGCCAGTCGCGTCAGACGCGAAGATCTCGCATCTGACGCGACTGCTCCAAGGTCCCAGTGCAAGCGCCGCGCCCCGGTCGACCAGGGAACTCTCCTCGGCGTTGTTTTTTCGCTGGAAGCTACGGACGGGCCTCAGGGGTCGGCCTCGGTTCCTCGCGCGCGTACGCGCGTAGGGGGGTCGCAAAAATCGCGAAACTCCGGAAACCCGGGTCCGCCGGCCGCGCGGGCCAGCTCGTCGACGCGCACGAGGCCGGGCGGCTCGCGCGCGCGTTTTGCGGTGTGCCGGTCGAACCGGGGTGGGGGCGGGCGGGCTCGCGCGCGCGGGCGTTTTTGCGGCGTGAACGTTCACGCGCGCATTTTGGGGTTCGTACGTGCGCACCGGAGGGGCGTCGGCGTCGAGCTGGGCGAGTTCGCCGTCGATGTCGACCGAGTGGGTGCCGTAGAAGCGGACATGTCGACGATCAGGCAGGCAGTGCCGCGGCCACCCCTCCCCCTCTCCAGGTGACTGCCTTTGACCTGAGCCCGGCCGGGCCGGCGTGCTGGCACAGGGGGGGTGGTCGCCGCAGCTGCACGACCATCGCCCCCCTGCTTGAACGGGGTAAGGCCAGGCAGCTCGGGGCTACGCGGCCGCCGGGCGCGCCTCCTCGCTCTTGCCGCCACGGGCCGTGCTCCTGGCCCCCGGCGACAGCAGACGCCGAGGATTCGTGTGACCTTCACGCGTGGCCGACGGTTCGTGCCAGGGGGCGTCTGGCTGGCCGTCTACGGTCTGAGGGGCTAGAAGCCTTCGGGGATGTTCGACTCGGTTTGTCCGAACGGCTGCGGGTCGCCGGCCTCAATGGCCTCGGACAGGGACTGGGGCTGGGCCGGGGCGGGGTATTCGGTCTTGACGCGCGAGTTCACGTCGAAGACCAGTCCGCCCAGGCCGCCGACGGTGTTGCCGTCCTTGTCGATCGCGATGATCTCGTGGCGGGGTGACCACATCGCGGCTGATTTCTTGGGCGGCACCGTCATGGGCCACGTTTCTTGGACCTCGCTGAACTGCGTGACGTCGACGCGGCTGGTGTAGCCGAGTTCGATGGAGAAGCTGGTCTCGACGGAAGCGGAGAATCCCTTGGCCGCGATGCCCGCCGATGCGGTGACGCTGACGCTGGTCCGCTGGCTGAACTCGTCGCTCTTCGTCTTGCTCACGCCCGTGGTCACCACCTGCGGGGCGGACTCCTCGACACTGCCCTGCGAGTTGTCGTAGTGCTTGTGGCAGTAGAAGCTCACGCGTCGTTCCAGCGTGTAGAACGGTGACCTCGCCACCTGCCAGGCCACGTCCTTGCCGGGGTGCTTGATCAGCGTGCACGGCACCACGACGGCCCGGTCGGTGACCTTGTCGGTCTCCAGCGGATTCGGCGCCGCGTGCGAGGTGAGGACCGGCGCGGCGGGCGGGTTCTGCTTGGCGATCACCGCGGGCAGGTCCAGGACGTACACCGCGTCGGTCGGGCGGTCGTAGCTGCCGTGTGCCCGCAGCAGGTCCGCGCCCAGGAGCAGACGCTCGGCGTTGTCGGAGGGGTACCCGGGCGAACGGATCTCCCAGATGGAGACGTCACTCTTCGACCCGGACCCCCTGTCGTTCCAGATCAGGCTACCGATCACGCCCTCCCGCACGTAGCGGCGGCCCGCCAACTCCCGCCGGATACAGGCGTAGTACGCGGGGTTCGGCGCGTTCCAGCTGAAGTCGGCGAACACGTCTCCGAGTGCGACGTAGCCGGCGGGCGGGATCGGCCGCCACACCGACCCGTCCCTCTTCGCCCCGGAGCCACGGTCGTTCCAGATAAGATCGAACCGGACCGGGGGCTTGATCATTTCATCGGCGGCGTTCGCACCGCGGACCAGGATGGTGGCCTTCTTGCCGGTGATGCCGGCAGCGGAGGTGTTGCCAACGCTCCCGAGATAGCGCCAGCCCTGCGCGTAGAGCGTGCCTCCCCCGAAATCCGGGTTGTAGAAGGAGCCATCCATGTGGGCTCCGGACCCATCGTCATCCCACCGCTGAAGGAACCTGTCGATTACGGCGATGTCCAGCGCTCCGTACCTGATGCTTTCAACCACGGCGTCTCCGCTTCCGCTTGACGTGTCTGATGTGGCTGGCTCCCGGTTCCTGCGGCCAACCACCGGCCACACTGGACGTTACACAGCGAACACGTAGAGTGTCCATGTCGAGGACTAGACTCTGGCTCCGCCGGACAAGCGTCAAGAAAGCGCTCTCGTCGAGAGCATCGCCCCCGGTCCAGCACCTCCGCCTCCACACAGCACCGAACGCCGAGGCCGGTCACCAAGTCGCCGCCGGATGACCGGAGTAACGTGCCGGGCCGGCGGCCGGCCCGGCGGGCTTGCCCGCGCGCGGTGCCGGGGGTGGGGTGGGATCTCCTCGTGTCGGCCGATCTCCGATCGACCGGGCCGGCTCTGGGGCGGCCAGGCTCGGCGAAGCCGACCGCGAAGCGGCTTGGCCTGGCCGCCCCAGAGCCGGTCTGGTAGCCCTCTGGGCGGCCGGCGCGGGGAGAGCCCACCCCTGGGTGACCACTCACCCACCTGGCACCTGTGGTCCCTCCCGGATCTCCGAGAGAGGCCCCGCCGGAGGCGTCGATATTGGACAGCGCGACCACGACGGCCGGGGCACCGGTCGCCGGCTCCCGAACGCGGTCGTTGCCCTGCCGGTGATTCCGCGGCATCACTGCCTCGGGCGGCGCTGGTGGTAACGCGGCCCGCCCCAACATGAGACGAGTCGGGAGCGCGTCTCACAGCCTGCTGCGTCTCGATCCCGCTCGACATCCTGACTACGGTGGTGATCAAGCGATCACATGGGGGAGCGATGGCTGACGACGCCGCTGTACCGATGGCCGCGCCGGACGCGGAGGACCTGCCCGACAGGCTCGCCGCCGGCCTGCAAGCGCAGATCGATGACCTGACGGCCACGCTGGAGCACCACCAGCGCCTGTTCGAGTCGCTGCGGGCGCGGGGCTTGCTGCCCACCGAGCCTGACGACGGGCGGTTGTGATGGCCGCGCCGGATCAGCCAGTGTCCCGGCCAGCGCGGGAGGTCGCCGAACGCGTCGCGGCGTCCGCCGATCGCACGGCAGCGCTACGGAGCCGGGCCGGCTCGCTGGCCGCGCAGGTTGCTGGTCCGCCTCGTCTGTCGACGGCCCCAGATGCGCGGCGGCAACGCCTCCTGGCTGTCCAGCGCGTGGCGGCGGCGTTCTACCGAGCCCAACTCGATCGGCCCGACGGGGCATCGCCGGCCCGATGGCTAGCGGCCCAGGGTGTCCCGGTCGATGGGCGGTGGGCGGTGGGGTACGCGCCGGACCGGCCAGCCGCGCTTGTCAACGAACTGCGTCGGCAGGGCTTCACCGATGTGGAGATCCGGGCGTCCGGCCTGGCGGCGACCGGGCGCACCGGGCAACTGGTCGACCGATTCCGCAACCGGGTGATGGTCGGCATCCGCGAGCATCGGGATCCGGACCGACCGGTGGTCGGGTTCGCCGGCTACGCCCCACCCGGCGTACCGGACGTGGCACCGGTGCTACACAGCCCCGCCACGGCGGTGTTCCGGCCTGCGGAGGTGATGTTCGGCCTCGCCGAACAGCCTGAACGCACCAGCCGGGCCGTAGTGGCCCGGACCGCCTTGGAGGCCATCGCCCTGGCCGAGCGCGGCGACGGGGCGCCACTGGTGGTGGCCGCGTGCGGACCGGCCTTGACCGGGCCGCAGGTCGCGGCGCTCACCGCGCAGGCGGATCCGGCAGCCGGCGTCGCGGTGGTCGTCGACGAGGACGGCAGCGCTGATGGGCGCAGGTCCGCGGCGCGGGCCTTTCACGTGCTCGACCCGGCGGTCACCCGGCACCCGGAGCGGCCGGGGCCGGTGCTGGCCGCCGCCGCCGACGGCGAGGACACCTGGCCGCTGGTAGAGGTCGTAGTCACCGCCCGGGTCGACTGGGCCGCCCGCACGTTCACCACGGCGGCGGGGCGGGAGGTTGCCGCCCAGTCGATCCGCGCGATGCTTCACGGCCAGCCTGCCGAGGTCGCCGAGCCCTTGGCCGCATACGCCGCCGGCCGGCTCGGCGTTCCGGTCGACCCGACGCCGGCCACCCCGAACCCGACCGTGACTCCGCAGACGGCGGTCCCAGCGCCGGTGCCGGCGGTCCTCGGTGGCGCGGCGACCACGACCGGCCCGCCGGTCAGCGCCGACACCGACGAGACCGCAGCACCAGAGGAGACGGAGACAGCAGAGGATGAACCGGTACGGGGCGCAAGCCCAGGGGCACTGGCAGACGTACCTTCCGAACCGGTACGCGGCGCTGATAGCCGACGGGACGGACCTGAACAGCTACTTCTCGACTTTGGGGGAGCAGGCGGCCCAGCAGATCGAGGACCTGGCGAGGCAACTGGCCGGCCCGGACCCGACCGGCGAGGGGTATCTGGACAAGCTGGGCCGGCTCAACGAGGCGCGGATGGCGGCCGAGGAGCAGGTGCTGCCGGAGCTGATCCTGATCGACCCGCAGACGAACGAGACCAGCTCGACGTCGACGCCGAGCCCGACGGCACAGCCGGGAACGGAGTCGGCCCCGCAGGACTGGATCCCGATGGTGGAGGATCCGACCGATCCGCGCTGGCAGGAGATCGCGGAACAGGAAGCCGCGATGAACGACGACAGCGAGCCGCCGACCCGCAGCTAGACACCGCACCGCCCACCGAACCGACCGCGCCGGTCGAGGCGGCCGAACCAGCGACGCCTTCCGAGGTGCAAGCGCCGGCGACGGCGCCCGATCCGGACCGGCCGGTGTCGTTCACCCCGAGGGGGCAGGAGGACCTGGCCCCTCGGGGTGAGGTGGCCCGACTCAACGCGAACCTGGCGGCGCTGCGCACCCTGCGGACGCTTGAAGCCGAGGACCGGCCGGCCACCGCCGAGGAACAGGCGGTACTGGCCCGCTGGTCGGGTTGGGGTGCAGTGCCCGGCGTCTTCGAGGGCCGCACCGAGCACCGCGACCACGCGCGGTTCGCCGCGGCCCGCGAGGAACTCCGGCAGTTGCTCGGCGAGCGGGGCTACGCGGCGGCCGAACGCAACACCCTGAACGCGCACTACACCGACGCGGCGTACGTTCGAGCCATCTGGGACGCGGTCACCGGCCTTGGGTTCGAGGGCGGAAGCGTGTTGGAACCCGGCTGCGGGCCGGGCACCTTCATCGGCCTGGCGCCGGACTCTGCCCGCATGGTCGGGGTGGAGGTGGAACCAGTCACGGCCGGGATCGCCGCCGCGCTCTACCCGCACGCCACCATCCGCACGGAGTCGTTCGCGGACACCCGTTCACCAGCAGGCGCGTTCGACCTGACGATCGGCAACGTGCCGTTCGGGAACTTCGCGCTGGCCGACCGGAGGCATAACCCGGGCAAGCACTCGATCCACAACCACTTCCTGATCAAGAGCTTGCACCTGACCCGCCCCGGCGGCCTGGTCGTGGCGCTGACATCCCGCTACACCATGGACGCGGCCAACCCGGCCGCCCGGCGGGAGATGGCGGCGCTGGCGGACCTGGTGGCCGCCGTGCGGCTGCCAACCAGCGCGCACGAGCACGCCGCCGGCACCAAGGTCGTCACCGACCTGCTGATCCTGCGCCGGCGGGAGCCCGGCCGGGAGCAGGCCGGGATGGCCTGGGAGCAGACCCGCGAGATCGACGTGCCCGGCGGGGAGACCGTCCACGTCAACGAGTTCTTCGCCTCCCGCCCTGACCGGATCCTCGGTGAGTTGTCCGTCGGCCGGGGCGCCTACAACGCGCAGGACCTGCTCGTCACCGGTACCGGGGACACCGCCGCGGACCTCACCCGCGTCCTGGGCGACGTGGTCGACGAGGCCCGGCTCGCCGGCTTGACCCTGACCCCGCGCGCCGAGGCCGGTCCTGCCGCGCCGGTCGCCGTCCTGGCCGCAGTCGGCCGCGAGGAAGGGCATATCGAAGCCCTCGACGACGGCACCTTCACCACCGTCGTCGCCGGTCAGGTCGTCGAGCACAAGGTGCCCGCCACCCAAGCCGACGAACTGCGCGCCCTCCTGCTGTTGCGCGACACCGTGACCGCGCTGCTGCAAGCGGAGTCCTCATCGCTGGATGATGGCGATGAGCACCCCGGCGGCCCGCCGGCCGGATCCGCAGCGTTCCTGCGGATCCGGCTCAACACCGTCTACGACGCCTACGTCGAGCAGTACGGCTACCTCAACCGGTACGACACCTACACCCGTCGGCAGCGCAACAAGGCCACCGGTGAGCTGGAAACGATCCTCGACGAGGAGACCGGCCAGCCGAAGCTCTACCGCAACTACCCCCAGCTCGCCGGATTCCGGGGAATCGACCCGCACGCCGCCACGGTGTTCGCGCTGGAGAACTTCAACGACGACACCCGCACCGCCACCAAGGCGGACATCTTCAGCAAGCGCGTCATCCTGCCCCGGGCACCCCGGCTGGGTGCCGACAGCCCCGAGGACGCGCTGGCCATCTGCCTGGACGACCACGGCGCCGTGCTCCTGCCGGAGATCGCCCGGCTCCTCGGCGTCGACGAGTCCGAGGCCCGCGAAGCCCTCGGCGAGCTGGTCTACGACGACCCCGGCACCGGCCGCTTGGTCGAAGCCGCCGCCTACCTGTCCGACAACGTCCGCGCCAAGCTCGACCAGGCGCTCGTCGCCGTCGAGGACGACCCGCGATTCGAGGTCAACGTCCGCGCTCTGCAAAGGGTCCTGCCGCGCGATGTCGGCCCCGGCGAGATCATGGTCTCCTTCGGCGCCCCGTACATCGACTACCAGGAGGTGCAGGCGTTCCTCCAGGAGATCC
This sequence comes from Micromonospora olivasterospora, assembly GCF_007830265.1. NCBI lineage: Bacteria > Bacillati > Actinomycetota > Actinomycetes > Micromonosporales > Micromonosporaceae > Micromonospora > Micromonospora olivasterospora. Next base: position 7,981 of record NZ_VLKE01000002.1, on the reverse strand, counting down.
TGCGCGATCCGCGGTTGCGGGTGACGCACCCCGGTGGATCTGACTGGCAGGTCAAGGGGAGCCGGGTCGGAGTCCTCGCTCGGTCGACCTGGGGCACCGCCGGCATGTCGGCCCCCGAACTGGCGCAACGGCTGCTCACCAAGACCCCGATCCGGGTGTTCTACGAGATCGAAAAGGGCAAGCGGGCACTCGACGTGGAGGCGACCGCCACCGCGCAGGCCAAGGCCGTCGAACTGGAGGAACGGTTCGAGTCCTGGGTGTGGGAGGAGCCGGAGCGGGCCGCCCGCATCGCGGCCACCTACAACCGGATGTTCAACGCCCACGTGCCCCGCTCGTACGTCGGGGCGCGGCGCAGCCTGCCCGGCATCTCGGTGGAGTTCAGGCCCCGCCCGCACCAGATCGAGGCGGTCACCCGGATCGTCAACGAGCCCGGCGTCGGCCTCTTCCACTGCGTGGGCGCGGGCAAGACGGCCGTGATGGCGATCGGCGCGATGGAGCTTAAGCGGCTCGGGCTGGTCAACAAGCCCGCGATCGTCGTACCGACGCACCTACTCGAGCAGTTCTGCCGGGAGTTCCTCCAGATCTACCCGCAGGCCCGGGTCCTGGCCGCCGGGCAGGACGACACCAGCGCCGCCCGCCGGCATCGGTTCGTGGCCCGCTGCGCCACCGGCAACTGGGACACCGTCATCATGGCCGCCAGCTTCTTCGAGACGCTGCGGCTCTCCGACGATGAGCAGCGCCGCTTCCTCGACGGGGAGCTGAAGGACCTCCGGGACAAGATCGAGCGAGCACACGCGCAGGCCGTCGACAACGGCGAGGACACCGGGCGTAACGCCGCCGTCAAACGACTCCAAGGCTCCCTGGTCCGCAAAGAGGAGAAGATCAAGGAGAAGTTCGACAAGCCGACCGACCCCGGTGTGACGTTCGACCAGACCGGCATCGACTTCGTCTTCCGCGACGAGTGGCACGACCTGAAGAACGACACGATCACCTCCAGCATCGTCGACGCCAGCAACGACGGCTCGGACCGGGCGATCGACTTCCGGGCCAAGCTCGACTTCCTACGCCGCCGCTACGGCCAGCGGGTGGTGTGCGGAGCGACCGCCACCCCGATCGCCAACAGCGTGCGCGAGCTGTACGTCGTCACCCGGCACCTGCGGCCGGACCTGCTCGAAGCCACCGGCACCATGGACTTCGACACGTGGGCGTCGGTGTTCGGCAAGGTCGTCACGTCGGTGGAGATCTCGCCCACCGGCAGCGGCTTCCAGACCAAGTCTCGGCTGGCGAAGTACACCAACGCGGCGGAGCTGTCGCTGATGCTGCGCACCTTCGGCGACATCCGCACCCCGGAGGACCTGAACCTGCCCACCCCGCTGCTGACCGTCAACTCCGACGGGTACCGGGCCCCGCACGTCGTCACCATCGACCCAGCGCCCGAGCTGGTCGACTTCATCGCCACGCTCGACGACCGGGTCGAGTGGTGCCGCAACCACCCGCGCGAACGGGAGATCGACAACATCCTCAAGATCTCCGGGGAGGCGCGAGCCGCGTCGCTGGACCTGCGGCTGCTCGGCCTGAGCCAGAACACCCCGGGGAAGATCGACGTCGCGGCCCGCAACATCGCCGAGATCTGGCAGGCGCACCGCGACACCCGCTACCTGGTCGACCCGGACGCCGAGAACCCGGTCGAGCACGAGACGCCGGGCGCGCTGCAGATCGTGTTCTGCGACCTGGGCACCCCCAAGCCGAAGGACCCGGAGCGGTGGACGGCGTACGAGGCTCTGCGCGACCGGCTCGTTGATCTGGGGATGCCCCGCGAGGCCGTCAAATTCATCCACGAGGCGAACAGCGACAAGGAGAAGGCCAACCTGTTCGCCGCCTGCCGCAACGGCGACGTGTCCGTGCTCATCGGCTCGACCGGCCGGATGGGCACCGGCACCAACATCCAGAACCGGGCCGTTGCCCTGCACCACCTCGACTGCCCCTGGCGGCCGGCCGACATCACCCAGCGAGACGGCCGGATCATGCGCCAGGGCAATCAGAACGCCGAGGTCAGCATCTACCGGTACGTCGTCACCGGCTCCTTCGACGCCTTCTCCTGGCAGACCGTCGCGCGCAAGGGCGGCTTCATCGACCAGATGATGCGCGGCACCGTGGCACGAGAGATCGAAGACGTCTCCGACGAGACCCTTCAAGCCCATCAGATCAAGGCGATCGCCACCGGCAACCCGCTGCTCATCGAGAAGGAAGAGCTGGGCATGGAACTGGCCCGGCTGGAACGAGCCAACCGATCCCACCACAACACCCACGCCGCCCTGGAGAAGCAGATCCGGGAGCTGCATCAGTGGATCGCCGTCGACGAGCGCCGCATCGAGGCTCTGGACCAGACGATCGCCCAACGCCAGGACATCCGCGGCGAGAAGTTCCGGATGACCGTCGCGGGCCACCAGCTCGACAAGCGGCCCGACGCCGGCCGTGCACTCCAGCATGCCATCACCGCCGCGTCAGCCGGCCTCGGCCCCACCGAGCAACGCGACCGGGTCCCTCTGGCCGCGCTGGGAGGCTTCGATGTCACGGCCACCATCTGGAACGGCCGCGACGGTGCCCTGGTCTCCCTCATGGTCAACAACGACTCCGGCATGAGCACCAAGATGTCGCTGACCGAAGCCACCACCGGTGATGCCACCGGCCTCGTCCGCCGCCTGGAGCACCACCTCGCCTCCCTGGAGTCCCGACGCGGCCAAATCGTCGCCAACATCGCCAACCAGCGGGAGGAGATCGAGCGAGCCCACACCCAACTCGGCCAGCCCTTCGCCCGCCACGACGAACTCATCGAGACCCGCCGCCGGATGCGCGCCGTCTCCGCCGCCGTCGACGCGATCGCCGACCTCGACTCCGTGCCGGTCAACACCCCCGCCGAACCAGCCGTACCGGTCAGCCTCGACGACGACTGGATGCCCGCCCAGATACGCGAGAGCCTCACCGACGACGAACGCACCTGGCTGACGGCCCGCATCGACCGCGTCGCCAACGCCGGCACGCTGCAAGCTGCCGCCCGCGCCCAGGAGGACGTCGCCGCGTTCGCCGTCACCTTCGACAAGGCGCTCACCGCCATGCTCGGCGACCCGAACGAGCCCAACCTCTCCGTAGCGATCTTCCTCAAATGCGACGACGTTGACTGGCGAGCGAGCATGTTCAACGCCGCCCGCCAGGCTGTCCACGACCTGGTCCGAGCGACGCCGGCGCCGGTAGCCGGCACGGCCCCAGCCAACCCCGGCGCAGCTCGACCGGAACCCAATTCAGGCCAGATCAGCCCGCTGGAACCGGCTGCCATCATCGCGGTCACCACGCCGGCGGATCGGTCGCTGCTTGACGCCTGCACTCGACAGGCACTGCGCGTCGACGCCGTTCAGGCCGCCGCGCGCGCTGGTGACGAAACGGCCTTCACCGCGACGTTCGCCTCCGCGATGACCAGCGCCATCGGGCAGCTTGACGACGCCGGCGACGTAGCTCGCCTGGCCGACCTTCACGGCGACCAGGCGTTCCGCCAAGGCTTGACCAAGCTGGTCTGGAGCAAGCTCACCCCCCGGCGGGCCGAACCTCCGTGCTCCGCCGACGCACGCCCCGTCAACGCGGCTGCGGTCGCCGCCACGGCGTTCATGCCCGCGACCGGCTCCGGTGCGGCGGCGCCCGTCTCGCCCGCTCCGACCACCACCCACCGGGCCGCCAACCACGACCACGCCCACTTACCCGAGCGGTGACCGGCACCTACGCAACCGGGGTCCTGGCGCTCCTGAATGCCGTTGTCGCCGTCCACGTCCGGTCGCGGTGACGTCCCGACGTGCGTGCCTGGCACGAGAGCTGCCTGCCGGCTCATCGATCGGTGGTTGCTGCCCAACCACCCTGAACTGCCTGGCAGGAACCCGCCTCGCGCGGCGTATGCGTTTGTATACTTCTCCCATGTCGGTGGATCCGTACCGGTTCTCGTACACCAGTTACGAGGCGCTTGACCGCGCCGGCGTCGGCTGGCAGGCGGCTCTGCACGTGCTCACCGCATCCCGGCCGCGGATCGTGCGCCACATCGGCGCGGTGATGCACGTCGTAGGTGCGGTGCCGGACGGGCGGCTGCTGGCGGTGGCGCTCATCGAGGAGACCGACGACGAGTACGTGGTGGTCGGGGCTCGGTGGCTCGACAAGGACGAGGCGCAGCCACTGCGCAAGTTGATGGAGAGGGGCGGGCGATGAGCCGGGCAGAGGACATCAGGGCGGCGCAGGAGTCGCTGGAAAGCCGCGACTGGTCCGACGCGGTGGTCGACGACACCCCGCCGACGACGAAGGTGAGCATGTCCGCCCGGTACCCGAGCGACATCGCCCGCCGGGTGATGGAGGACGCCGAGGCGCGGGGCGTGAAGCCGGGGGCGATCCTGCGGGAGATCGTGGAGGCGCACTACGCCACGCTCGACGCCGCCGGCGACGAGCCGATCACCGTGCGGCCCGCCGACGTCGTCCGCGCACTGGCCCAGGTTGCCCGGCGAGAGCGTCCCGCCGCCGCGTAGCACGATGTCGGACGCTGACCGTACGGTCTGACCATGCAGCAGGCGGAACGCTCCACCGCGCCCGGCCGCGCACCGATGCTCGTCGTGCGCTGGAAGGCCGGCAAGGTCCACGTCAGCCAGGACGGGATCAAGACATGGTGCGGCGCCCTGGTGCCTGCCGGCGCCACTCGCACCCTCCCGACGGTCGACTGGCACCAGCACACCAACTGCTACAAGGCCTCCCGGTAGTAAACAGCGAAAAATCAACGACAACGCTGGTCAGAGCAGGTGCCACAGGACAGCGGTGCTGCTCGCGCCGAGAGCCGGTTGACCAGCGTTACCGTTGTTTTCGGGCTGGAAGCTACGGCTAGGCCGGGCTGCGACGTGCTGACCGGGCAGCTCGGCCTGCACGCTGGGCTCGCCGGCGGCGGCCTGGTCATCGCCTTCTGACTCATCGCCAAGCGTTGACACCCTCTGCGATGATTCCTTCACGTTTTGTGTCGAGGGTGGAGGGGCGGTGGCGCGGCGGTGATGGGGCGTTCTCACGCGCTGTCCGGGGCGGTGGCCTGGCTGGGCGGCTGCGCGCTGGCGGCCGGGCTGGGGGCACGGCCTGCGGTGGGCACCGTGGTGGTCGGCGCGGCCGTCACCGCTGGCGGGGCGCTGCTGCCCGACGTCGACCATCCCGGGTCGGTCATCGCCCGGTCGCTGGGTCCGGTGACCCGGCTGATCGCCCAAGGCACGGCCGCGGGCGCCGCAGCGCTGCGCGGGGCCTCCTGCCGCTGTTGCACGGGCCGGGGCGGGCATCGGGCGCTCACGCATACCCTGCTGTTCGCGGTGGTCACCGGCCTGCTGGTGTCGCTGCTGTGTTGGGTCGGCGGGGACGTCGCCGCGGCGGTGGTCGCCGGGCTGGCCACGGCCCTGGCCACGCGCGGGGCGCTGCGCAAGCGCACCCGAGGGGCGTACGGATCGGCGGCGGCCGGGCTGTTCGTCGGGGTGATGGCCGCAGCACTGCCCGGCCCGGTCGCTGGCTGGTGGTGGGTGGGTCTGCCCTGGGACTCGGCTGCCTCGTCCATTCCCTCGGCGACGCGTTGACCTTCACCCGCGTGCCGCTGCTGTGGCCGATCCGGATCCGGGGCTGCCGGTGGGCGCCGCTGGGCATGTGGGCCCCGCTGCGCTTCCGCACCGGCTCGCCCGCCGAGCTGCTCCTGGTTGTCCCGGCCCGGTCAAGCCCCTGGAAGTGGTGTAACGGCTGATCTTTCGAGTTGTACTGGTTAGAAGGGTTGTGTTCCGGGCTGCTCAGGGGCGGGTTCGTTGGTTTCGGGTTGCCAGCGGTCGATGTCGTCGGGCCAGGCTGCGGGACGGCCGTGGCCGTCCCAGAAGCCGGTCTCGGTGCCGGTGGCGGCCAGGGCGGCGTTGAGCTTCTTGCGTTCGGCCGGGGTGGGGATGGTGTGGTCGCCGGTCACGTCGGTCATGCTGCGGTCTCCAGTTGGGGCAGGTCCGGACTCGTCGTGGTGGTTCTGGCGGTCTCGCGGGCCTTGGCGAGGATGTCGAGGGCGAAGTAGCGGCGGCCTTCGGTCCATTCGTCGTGTTGTTCGGCAAGGACGGCACCGACGAGGCGGATGACGGCGTCGCGGTCGGGGAAGATCCCGACGACGTCGGTGCGGCGGCGGATCTCCTTGTTGAGTCGTTCGTTGGGGTTGTTCGACCAGATCTGGCGCCAGATCTGTTGCGGGAAGCCGGTGAAGGCGAGCAGGTCGGCGCGGGCGTCGTCGAGGTGGGCGGCCACGGCCGGCAGCGACCTGCTGACCGAGTCGAGGAGTTTGTCGAACTGGGCGTGGACCGTAGCGGCGTCGACCTGGTCGTAGACCGAGTGCAGCACGGTCTTGACCGCCGGCCACGCGGACTTCGGACACACCGCCATCAGGTTCGCGGCGTAGTGCGTGCGGCACCTCTGCCAGGACGCGCCGGGCAGGTTCGCGGCGATCGCGTCGACAGGCCGGCGTGGGCGTCGCTGGTGACCAGCAGGGTGCCGGTCAGGGCGGGCGACCATGTCGGCGAAGAACGCGTTCCATGCCTGCTTGGTCTCGCTTGTGGCGACCTTGACGCCGAGGACCTCGCGGTGGCCGTCGGCGTTGACGCCGGTCGCGACCAGCACGACCGCGTTGACGACCCGGCCCTGCTCGCGGACCTTCATGGTCAGCGCGTCGGCGGCCACGAACGTGAACGGCCCCGACTCGCTCAGCGGCCGGGTGCGGAACGCCGCGACCTGGGCGTCCAGGTCGGCGGCCATCCGCGAGACCTGTGACTTGGACAGGCTGGTGATGCCCAGCGACTGTACGAGTTTGTCCATGCGTCGGGTGGAGACGCCGAGCAGGTAGCAGGTCGCGACCACACTGACCAGCGCGGCCTCGGCCCGCTTACGCCGTTCGAGCAGCCACTCGGGAAGTAGGAGCCCGACCGCAGTTTCGGGATGGCCACGTCGATCGTGCCGATGCGGGTGTCGAGCTCGCGGTGCCGGTAGCCGTTGCGGGAGTTGATCCGTTCCGGCGAGGCGATGCCGTACTCGGCGCCGCAGACCGCGTCGGCCTCCGCCGACAGCAGAGAGTTGATCACCGTGGACAGCAGGTGCCGCATCAGATCCGGTGACGCGTCGGTCAGTGCCTGGCCCAGCAGGCCGGCAGGGTCGATGATGTGAGGTGCGGTCATCGCGGTAGTCCCTTTCGAGAGTGCTGTCGAAGGTTCACTCGAAAGATCACGCGATGGCCGCGCTCTATGCCGGACAGGCTGTCCGGCGATCACGCCAACCGCGTTACACCACTATCAGGGACGCCACTCCCGGCCCTGATCCTGCTGGGTGCGGTCAGCACCTGGACGCTGCTCACCCATAGCAACACCCCGGACTGTCGGCGCTCCGTGATATCCATGCATGCCGTTCGGTAGCGATTCGATCACGGAGGTGTCATGCCGTTCGTCAGTCCGCACAAGCGGGGCGAAGCCGGTACGCGGCTACTACCGCCTGAACTCGGTCTGGAACTTCTGGTTCGGGCTGATCCTGATGCTGTTCTTCTTCGCCTACGTCAGCAAGCACCAGTAGGCCTAGCCGTAGCTTCCAGCCCGAAATCAACGGTAACGCTGGTCAACCGGCTCTCGGCACGAGCAGCACCGCTGTCCTGCGGCACCTGCTCTGACCAGCGTTGTCGTTGATTTTTCGCAGTCGGGCGGGCGCCTCGGGCAGCTGGCCCGCATCATCGACCGCCGCTTTTGCCCGCTTTGCCGGCGGGTTCCACAAGGCCAGCCGGCCCAAGCGCCTTGGTGGAAGTACATCCGCCAGCCCGTCTCAGTCAGGCGCCTCAGTGAACAGCGAAAAGGCCATTTCATTGCCCTTTGACTGGCATCTCGGTCGCACTCTTGATTCGCCGTGCCTGTTTGACCAACTGTGACGGGCC